>JABDJY010000343.1 GCA_013003285.1 Alphaproteobacteria bacterium
GCGCAGGACCCGGTGATAGCCGCGCGCCGACAGTTTGAGTTTCTCCGCCGCCTCGACCAGAAGTTTCTGGCCCGGTCCGTCGGGCGCGGCGACCGCTTCCAGCAACTCGCCATCGGCCTCGGCATTGGTGTGGAGGCCGTGGCCGGCATAGCGCGCGCTTTGAATGGCGCGGGCGGCGGCGACCCGTTGGGCCACATCGGCGCTGGTCTCGGCGGCTGGCGGCAGCGCCAGATCCGACGCGCTAACCGCCGGCACATCCACATGCAGATCGATGCGGTCGATCAGCGGGCCGGATATCCGCCCCTGATAGTCGGCGGCGCAGCGCGGCGCGCGCGAACACGCCAGCGCGGGATCGTCGAGTTGGCCGCAGCGGCACGGGTTCATCGCCGCGACCAGTTGGAACCGGGCGGGGAAGGCCACATGCTGGTTGGCGCGGGCGATCACCGCGCGGCCCGATTCGATGGGTTGGCGCAGCGACTCCAGGGTGCGCCGGTCGAATTCGGGCAACTCGTCGAGAAATAACACGCCGCGATGGGCCAGGCTGATCTCGCCCGGCTTGACCCGGAGGCCGCCGCCCACCAGTGCCGCCAGGGACGCCGAATGGTGCGGGTCGCGGAACGGCCGCTCGCGCACCAGACCCTCCAGCGGCAGGGTGCCGGATAGGGAGTGGATCATCGAGACCTCCAGCGCCTCGCCCGGCGATAGCGGCGGCAACAGACCCGGCAGTCGCTGCGCCAGCATGGATTTGCCGGCGCCCGGCGGGCCCATCATGAGTAGATTATGACCGCCAGCGGCGGCGATCTCGAGCGCCCGCTTGGCGGTCTCCTGGCCCTTAATGTCGCGCAGATCGGGATAGTTGGTCTTCGGCAGGGGCGGTTTCGCCACCGGCGGGCTGAGCACCTGGGTGCCCTTGAAATGATTGACCAAGGCCAGCACGTTGGGCGCGGCTAAAATGTCGAGCTCGCCGGCCCAGGCCGCCTCGCCGCCCTGCACCGCTGGGCAGATCAGCCCGCGCTCATGGGCCGAGGCGTCGATCGCCGCCGGCAGCACCCCGGCGACCGGCGCCACCGCGCCATCCAGCGACAATTCGCCGAGCGCCGAATAGCCGCTCAGCTCGTCCGGCGCCAGCACGTCCATGGCCACCAGCAGACCCAGCGCGATGGGCAGGTCGAAATGGCTGCCCTCCTTCAGCAGATCGGCCGGCGCCAGGTTGACCGTGATGCGTTTGGGCGGCAGCGCCAGGCCCAGGGCCCCCAAGGCGGCGCGCACCCGCTCGCGGCTCTCGCCGACCGCCTTGTCCGGCAGGCCGACCACCGTGAAGACCGGCATGCCCGAGGCCATCTGCACCTGGCAGTCGATGCTGACCACATCGACCCCCTGAAACGCCACCGTACTGACGTGCGCCACCACTTGTCTTCCTCCGCCCCGTTTTTGTCGCCTCGGGATTAGTTCGAGATGACTATAGGGAGATTGGCGCTTGAAGAGAACAAAAAAAGAACATATGGGCTAAAAGCCGAATCTATGGTAGAATTAACGAGAATTGATGCAATCAGGTTATGCTAACGACGAAAATTAGAGAGGATGAGGATGACTCGTATCAAAGGACGAAACGATGGGCCGGGCGGCCGCAATGAACACTACGATATTGGAGGCCGAAAGAATGTTCCCCGCCGAAATGTTGTCGCTGAGATAAAACGTGGAGAACATACCGGCGCACACGTCGTGAACATTAACGATCGTGAGTATGCGCGGGACAACCCTGACAGGTCTAAATCAGATAATGTAAATCGGAATAAATAGGTGGCCGCTGGCCGCCGCCCACCAGCGCCTCGCCCGGCGATAGCGGCGGCAGCAGACCCGGCAGGCGTTGCGCCAGCACGGATTTACCTGCGCCGAGATGCCCCATCATCAGCAAATTGTAATCGAAATAACCGAAACACTAATTACGAGTCATTGGTTGACTAAATTCAATCGACTCGGATAAGTGGAAATCATCATATTGTAATATGACTACGCTCAACGTCTACAACTAGTAGGCTGGAAGGGGAAAGGAACTCAACATGGCATCACATCCGTACATATCTGGGCCTGGAAACATCACCCAGATGATAGGGTTTCTTAAGAGTAACTTCTCTTCAACCGTCACCTCCGACACGGTAAAGAAACTCCAACTCGCACCGAAAAACGAAAGTTATGTCATCAATGCGCTTCATTTCATCGGCCTCATTGATGCGGAAGGAAAGCGCACTGATAAGGGACATGAGGTCCTTACGACGCACGATGACGCGGCCTTCAAGGCGGCGTTTGCTGGCATGGTCAAAACAGCCTACAAAGATTTGTTCGACCTTCGCGGTGATGACGCCTGGAGATGTCACGGGGTGATTTAATCGGCTACTTCCGATCCGCCGACAAAACCAGCGCCACCATAGGTGCACGACAAGCAGGGGTTTTCCAGGCGCTCTGCGCCCTGTCCGGCTACGAGCAGTTAGACGTTGGGGCGGCTAAGCCGAGGGATAATTCTGTAAAACGGCAAGCGGGGAAGTCCCGGAAGGCCGCGAAACAGGCTGAAGCGCCACCTTCCGACATCCCAGTTAGTCTTCCAGCTAAGCAGGAAATGGCCCTTACCGTCCGAATCGAGATTAATCTGCCAGCCGAAGGAAGCAAACAGACGTACGACGACATCTTTAAGAGCATCAAGGACAACCTCCTCCCATGAACGATCTAGGGCACTTTGAGAGGATTGCTCGGACCGCGAAAAATGTGGGGAGGTTACAAATTGCGGAGTCTACAGCCGTCCATCCCTTTGATGAGAGGAACATCCATCCGGACATTGGAGGGGTGTCGCAAAAACTGTTCGATAACGGGCACTATTCACAATCGACCTTTGAGGCCTTCAAGTTGCTAGACAACAAGGTCAAAACTGTGGCTGGCAACAGTTCACAAAGTGGCTTTAAACTGATGATGGAAGCCTTCAACGAGGCTAATCCAAAGATAAAGCTTACCGACTTAGGTACGCAGAGTGAAATTGACGAACAGAACGGCTTTCGCTTTATTTTCGCAGGTTCGATGTGGGCGATACGCAACCCGCGTGGACACGACATACTCACTGACCCGATCGATCTTTGCCTCGATCACCTTTCCTTCGCTTCGGTGCTTCTCCGTACACTGGAAGACCGGAAATCACCCAAGCCATAGGCAGGTCTGCTCGCGGAAGGGCCAACGCATGCATCCACCTTGGCAGGCGCGCCCTCTGGGGTGTCGCTAGGTGGCAGGATGACGGCTGTCTAGGTCCATTTTCTCCATCACTTGGCTCACTCCCCAAATGGCTTCGCGACGGTTGAAGCCGGCTCCTTCAACACCGCCCCCTCCGCATTGTTGACTCCACAGAGCCAGGCTAGTCCACATTCCTCACACTTTCCCAAACCCAAACAATTCCGCCGGGTTGTCGCTCATGATCTGCTTGCGGGTGTCGGCGTTCGGTACCCAGTCGAGCATTAGGTCGAACAGGTCGCCGTCATTGGGCATGGGGTCGAAATAGTCCGGGTGGGGCCAGTCGGAGCCCCACAGCAGGCGCTCCGGCGCTCGGTCGACCAGGGTCTGGGCGAAGGGGAG
>JABDJY010000358.1 GCA_013003285.1 Alphaproteobacteria bacterium
CGCATTGAACCGCACCACCCTGCCGCCACCATCTTCCGCTATGCCGAAATTCCACCCGACGAGGTGTGGATGGGATCGGACCTCGGCGAAGCCTTCAACAAAATGGGCAGCGACGACGCCCATGACGCCGATGCCGACACCGCCTTCATGCACGAGACCCAGACCACCGACTACGCCATCGTTCTCGAAGGCGAAATGTGGGCCGTAATGGAGGAGGGCGAGACCCTGCTCAAGGCCAACGACGTGCTAATCCAGCGCGGCACCAACCACGCCTGGTCGAACCGCTCGGGCAAACCGGCCCTCATGCTGTTCGTGCTGATCGGGGCGAAACCGCGGAATTAGGGGCGATACTCAAACAACGAGCCTCTGATAGGCGGCTGATCAAGGATCGTTGATGTCATGAAAATTGAGTCCAAACCGTCGCTGGGAATTGTCATCCCGGCGCTCAATGCGGCTCCCGCGATTGGCGACACGTTGGAGTCCCTGCGCGTCGCGGGTGAGATCTTCGACCTCGATGTGCTGGTGGTCGATGGCGGTTCGGCCGACGATACGGTCGCTATATCCCGGACACATGGCGCGCGGATTATATCGGCGGCGCCGGGACGGGGCGGGCAGATGGCAGCCGGCGCGGCGTCGGTGGCGGGCGACTGGTTGTTGTTTCTTCACGCCGATACGCGGCTGGAGGGCGATTGGATTACCGCGATCGCCGACTTCGTGCGCGCGCCGGAGAATGGAGAACGTGCCGGTTATTTTCACCTGGTCTTCGACGATGATGCGCCGGCGGCGCGGCGGCTCGAGCGCATCGCCGCCTGGCGGGCGCGCGTGTTTGGCCTGCCCTATGGCGATCAGGGCCTGCTGCTGTCGCGCGGGTTCTACGATCGGCTCGGCGGCTATCGGACCCTGGTGTTGATGGAGGATGTGGATCTGGTGCGCCGCATCGGCCGGCAGCGGCTGGCGGCGCTGCCTGCGTCGGCGCGCACATCGGCCGAACGCTATCGCCGTAGCGGCTATCTTCGGCGGTCGGCGCGTAACGTTTTCTGTCTGGCGCTATATTATCTCGGCGTCCCGCCGCGCGCCCTACGCCGCCTCTATGGGTAAGCCGATGCTGCCGCAACATCTCGTCCTGTTCGCCCGCTGCCCGCAATTGGGCGCCGTGAAACGCCGGTTGGCCGCCGATATCGGCGCTGTCGGCGCCCATAAATTCTATCGGCAAACCCTGCGCGACGTCGCCTGGCGGCTGGGCCGCGACCGGCGTTGGAAAACCTGGCTCGCCGTGACCCCCGATAGCGCCGCCGGGGCTTCAGGTGTCTGGCCGGTACCGCCGGGCACGCCGATCATCGGCCAGGGCACAGGCGATCTGGGCGCGCGCATGGCGCGGCCTTTTCATATGCTGCCGCCGGGTCCCGTGGTGATCGTGGGCAGCGACATTCCCGACATCGAGGCCGCCGATATCGCCGCCGCCTTTCGCGCCTTGGGTGATCATGACATGGTCTTCGGACCCGCCGCCGATGGCGGCTACTGGCTGGTCGGTGCGCGGCGGCGGCCAGTGGTGCCGCAAAACCTGTTCGCCAATGTGCGCTGGTCGAGCGCCCATGCGCTCGCCGATACCTTAGCGAATTTGGGCCCCAAAGTTCGGGTCGCCATGGTCGAGGAGCGCTCGGACGTGGACGATGGCGCAGCCTGGCGGCGCTGGCAAATTCGCAAACTTGCTGCAAAGATAACGCGGTAAAGATAACAATGCCGTGACGTTACCGCAGATGGGTATGCGCGCGGGGGCAAGCCGTTACAATCGCCGGCCCAGCCGAACAGCCATTGTTAAGGGAACAAAATGGAATCGATCTACTACGTCATGACATGGCTGTGCCATCGCAAATGCGTGCATTGCTATGACGACCGGTTCCGCCCCTATGTGCGCGGCGCGCTGGACAAGGTGGTCACGGAATCGGCCACCAACGCGTCACGCATCGTCGCCAATCTGCCCGATACAATGCTGTACCAGGATTTGGAAAAACCCAATGGCGATGGCAGCTATCCCGAGCGCCCGGGCCGTATCATCCTGGCCGGCGGCGAAGTGTTGCTCGATCCCATCCGCGAGGCGGTGCTCTATCCGACGATCGAGCAGATCGTCGCGAAATATAAGGATACCGGCGGGGTTCGCGTGGTGGTGCAGACCACCGGCGACCGGCTGACCCGGAAAATCCTTGATGAATTGCTCGCCCGCGGCATCTGGCGGGTCGTGGTATCGGGCATGGACGATTTTCATGTCGGCCATGAGGGCGGCAAACGCGATCCGATGATCGTGGAATTGGAAGAGATGTTCGCCGCTGCCGGCATGAAACCGTCGGGCCGACGCGCCGACGATACCGAATGGATCGAAGAGGAAGGCCAGATTTATTCGATCATGGGCGCCGAACCGGGCTCGTGGATCGGCGAGCTATGGCCGCGCGGCCGGGCCTGGGCCAACGAGTTGTCGACCGCCGACATCAACACCAATTTCTGCAGCCGCTGGTCGGGCGGGCTGAACTTTCTCAACCATGGCTATTCGGGGTCGGAGATATCGATTGAGCCGAACGGCGATATTTTCCCCTGCTGTCTGAAGACCAAGGCCGCGGTGGGCAATCTGACGGAAGAAAAACTGACCGATATCCTGGACAGTCTGGCCGGCCATCCGGTGTTCGAGGCCATCAATAGCGGCCGGCCCGAACGCATGGGGCTGACCCATGGCTGGGATGTGGAACGGTTTTTAGCGGAATCGGAAACCGAGACCCCGTCCGGCAAGCCGTATCGCAACCTGTGTATCGGCTGCGACCGTTTTCACGAGAAGGTGCTGGGCCCGGTGATCGAAGAGCTCAAGCAGCAGCGCAGTGCACGGCGCGCCGCAGCCTAGCCTACCGCCCCTGGCGATCGAGGATCTGCTGGCCAGGCTCGCCCACGTATTGTCCGGATTGGGCGATTTCGGCGATGTGTCCGTCGATGATCTGGAGCCCCTGCCGACCACCGGCCTGGCGCACGATCATGTGCGCCTGCGTGGCCGTAATCTGCTGGCGCGGGTCCCCAAGCAGAGCCAGATGGCGCTGGATGCGGAAGCGAACCTGATTTACCAGACCGCCTGCTTCACCCGCGCCACCCCGAGCGACCATACGCCGCGCCTGCATGCGGTGCTGCCCACCTGCGATGAATTACCCATGGGGGCGCTGATCGTCGATGAGATCGCGGGCGCCGCCCTGCCCCTGCCCGATCATATCGACGCCCTGGCGCAATCCCTGGCGGCGCTCCACACCCTGCCCGTCCCCGACGACGACGGGCGCGCGCCGCTGAAAAACCCACAAAATGCGCTGGCCGATACCTTCGGTGAGGTGCTGGAGCAATCGGCCTTTATCGGCGCCGCCGGCCTCGATTACGACGCGGAATACCAGATCCGCGAAGAGCTGATGGCCGCCGGTAACCTGCTGTCGCGGCCCGACAAGCCGGCGGTCTCCCTGATCGCCTTCGACGCCCACCCGGGGAATTTTCTGCTGGCGCCCGATGGGCGTGCAATCCTGGTCGACCTTGAAAAGGCCCGCTACGGCATCGCCGCCTTCGACCTGGCCCATGCAACGCTCTACACCTCGACCACCTGGGACGTGGCCACCTATGCCGAGCTGACCCCGGACCAAGTCGCCGATTTCTACGCGACCTGGCTGTCAGCGGTCTCCGACCCGCTAGCCGAAAGTGTGAGACCGTGGCTGCTCGATTTGCGCCGCATGATGTGGTTATGGTCGGTAACCTGGTGCGCCAAATGGCGGGTCCGGTCACAGGCCGTCGCCCAGGCGAAACATCACCATGATGGCGGTTCGACAGAGGATTGGTCGTCGGAACTGTCCGATCCGGCGTTGGTCACCCATGTCGCCGACCGGGTGGACCATTATCTCGATCCGGCGACCATCGAACGAGTGCGCGATGACTGGTGTAGCGATAACGCGATGACTGCCCTGCTGGGCGATAACACGGATTAGGCCTGGTTTACGGGTCTGTTCGAAGGAGAAGAAGATGCGAGCGCTTGGTTTTTTGACCCTGTTCCTCACCATGGCAATTTTTGCCTCCAGTCCCATGGCTCAGGCCGACACCTGGGTGGAAACCGTCACCAAGGCGCGCGGCCAGACCGTGTTCTGGAACGCCTGGGCCGGTGACGAGCGTATCAACGCCTATATCGAATGGGCCGGCGAACAGGTCAAGAATCGCTACGGTGTGGCGGTGCAGCACGTCAAATTATCGGATACCGCGGAAGCGGTGTCGCGGGTGGTGGCGGAAAAAGCCGCCGGGCGAACCGAGGGCGGCTCGGTCGATCTCATCTGGATCAACGGCGAAAACTTCGCCGCCATGAAGCGCAACGATCTGCTGTTCGGCCCCTGGACGGCGAACGCGCCCAACTATCAATTTGTTGATACTATCGGCAAGAAGACCACCACCATCGACTTCACCGTTCCCGTCGATGGGCTTGAAGCACCCTGGGGCATGGCGCAGTTCGTCTTCATGTATGACAGCAATTCGCTGCCCACCCCCCCGACATCGATCAAGGGGTTGCTCAATTGGGCGAAGGAAAACGAGGGGCGGTTCACCTATCCGCAGCCGCCCAACTTCATCGGCACCACTTTCCTGAAGCAGGCGTTGCTCGGGCTGATCGAAGACCCGGCCGTCCTGCAGAAAGAGGTCGACCCGGCAAAATTCGACGCCATGACCAAGCCCCTCTGGCAGTATCTCGACGCGCTGCATCCGGTGATGTGGCGCTCGGGCAAAGTGTTCCCCCAGAACGGCCCGGCCCAGCATCGTCTGCTCGACGATGGCGAGGTCGATATCGCGCTGTCGTTTCAACCGTCGGAGGCCTCGAGCCTGATCGCCCGAGGCGCCTTGCCGGAAAGCGTGCGGACCTTCGTGCTGAAGGGCGGCACCGTCGGCAATACCAGTTTCCTGGCCATCCCGTTCAACGCCAAGGCCCGCGACGGGGCCATGGTGCTGGCCAATTTCCTCATGTCGTCGGAGGCCCAGGCCCGCAAGCAGAACCCGGAATTCTGGGGCAGCGGCACGGTGCTGGCCATGGACAAGCTGCCGATCACCGAGCAAAACCGCTTCGGTAATCTGAAGCTCGGCGTCGCAACCCTATCGCCCAAAGAGCTCGGCCCCACCTTGCTGGAGCCGCACACATCGTGGGTGACCGCGCTCGAGGAAGCCTGGGCCGCGCGCTACGCCGCCGGAAAGTAGGCGCCGGAAAACAGGCGATCACGGTGGCTCCCTGCGCTAGCATGCGGCCATGCTAGGCTCGTCTTTTGCAGCACCCGAACTGGCCCTCATCGCCGCCGTGTTCCTGATTGCCGGCGGGGTTAAGGGTGTCGTCGGCCTGGGGCTGCCCACGGTGGCCATCGGCCTGCTGACCGCGCTGATCGGAATTTCTGAAGGCATCGTGCTAATGGTGATCCCGTCATTGGTCACCAACATCTGGCAGGCGCTCGCCGGTGGTGCATTGGTAACCATCATCCGGCGGGTTTGGGGGTTACTTTTAACAATATTCATTGGCGCGTGGATCGGCGTGAAGTTGTTCGGCCGCACCGACGCCACCCTGCTGACCGCTTTGCTTGGCATCATGCTGTGCGCCTATGCGCTGTTCGGCCTGACATCGCCCAAGCTGCCGTCGCCGGGCCGCCACGAGGGCTGGTTAGCGCCGGTCTTGGGAACCATCAACGGCACCCTGACCGGCTTGACCGGTACCTTCTTCATGCCCGCCATCCCCTATTTCCAGGCGCTGCGCTTCCCCCGCGATACCATGGTGCAGGCCATGGGCGTGCTGTTCCTGACCTCGACCACGGCGCTCGCCGTCGCCTTGGCCGGCCATGGGCGACTGTCTGCGGACATCGGCGCGGTGTCCGCCCTCGCCACCCTGCCCGCCCTGCTCGGCATGGTGCTGGGCGCCCGCCTGCGCCGCCGGTTATCCGAACAGCGGTTCCAGCAGGCCCTGTTCATCTCACTGCTGTTGCTCGGCCTCTTTATCGCCACGCGCGCGCTGGTACCGTGATCCATGAGCGTTACTGACTTGGCCGCCAAAGACGCCGACTGGGCGCGCCGCCGAAACTCGGCGCTGCGGGTCTTTCCGCTGATCACATTGGCATTGTTCTTAGGCCCGGTGGCGGCCGGCTTGATCGGCACCATGTTGCCGGCCTTCGGCTATCTGCCGGCGCTCGGCGGCGAGACCCTGTCCTGGGCGCCCTGGCGCAGCCTGCTGGCGGCGCCGGGCTTGGGCGAATCGGTCCGCCTATCCTTCGTCAGCGGGCTCGCCACGACAGTTGTGGCGCTGACGGTGGTAATCCTGTTCTGCGCCGCCTGGCATGGCACACAAGGCTTCGCCCGGATCCAGCGCCTATTGTCGCCCCTGCTGTCAGTCCCCCATGTCACGGTGGCGTTCGGCCTGGCCTTCGTGCTGGCGCCGAGCGGTTGGATATTACGTCTGGTCTCGCCCTGGGCGACCGGCCTCGAGCGGCCGCCGGACATCATCATCGCCCAGGACCCGGCGGGTCTGACCCTCATCGCCGGCCTGGCGATCAAGGAAATTCCCTTCCTGTTCCTGATGACCCTGGCCGCCATCGGCCAGGTCGACGCCGCGCGCACCCGCACCATGGCGCGCACCCTGGGCTACGGCCCCATCGCCGCCTGGCTCAAGACGGTGTTCCCGCAAGTCTACCCGCAGATCCGCCTGCCGGTCTTCGCCGTGCTGGCCTATGCGGTCTCGGTGGTCGATGTGGCCATCGTGCTGGCGCCAACAACCCCGCCGCCGCTGGCGGTGCAATTGGTGCGCTGGTTCAACGACCCCGAACTGGCCATGCGCTTCGTGGCGTCGGCCGGGGCGATCCTGCAGCTCGCGATTGTCGCCGCCGCGCTGCTCGCCTGGTGGATCGGTGAAAGGCTGGTGATCTGCCTGGGCAAGCGCTGGATCCGCACCGGGTGGCGCTGGCGGCGCGATATCTGGCTGCGCCGCGCCGCCGCCATCGCCCTGATCGGCGGCTTCGCCATCGCCTTTTTCAGCCTGCTCTCCATGGCGCTGTGGTCGGTCGCCGGGCGCTGGCGCTTTCCCGCGGGCCTGCCCGACAGTATCAGCCTGGGGACCTGGGTCGACAATGCCGACCGGCTGACCGCGGCCGGCTGGAATACGCTGAGCGTCGGCCTCGCCGCCGCGGCCGTGGCGCTGGTGTTCGCCGTTGGCTGCCTGGAGAACGAGGCGCGCTTCGGCCGGCGGGCGACCAACCGGGCTCTGCTCCTGCTCTACCTGCCCCTGCTGGTGCCTCAGGTGGCGTTTCTGTTCGGCGCGCAGATCATGCTGATCGTCCTCAATATCGATGGCAGCTGGTTTGCCGTGGCGTGGAGCCATCTGGTGTTTGTGCTGCCTTACGTCTTTCTGTCCCTGGCCGACCCCTACCGGTCGTGGGACGACCGCTATGCCCGCACCGCGCTGTGCCTGGGCGCCGGACCGTGGCGGGTGCTGCGCTGCGTTAAACTGCCCATGTTATTGCGCCCGATCCTGGTCGCCGTGGCGGTTGGGTTCGCGGTCAGCGTCGGTCTGTACCTGCCCACGCTTTTTGCTGGCGCCGGCCGCTTCGACACGCTGACCACCGACGCGGTCAGCTTAGCGGCCAGCGGCAACCGGCGGATCATCGGCGCCTATGCGCTGATGCAAATGCTGCTGCCGTTTCTGGCCTTCGCCCTGGCCGCCGCGGTGCCGGCCTGGATGTTCCGCCACCGGCGCGGGTTGCGGGTCACGCATTAGCTTGACCTGCCGGTTCTCAAAGGGCCAACTGCGGCCAACAAGATCACAACAAAATCCTAGGGAGATATTAATGAAACTGTACGGCTATTGGCGTTCGCTCGCCGCCTTTCGGGTGCGCATCGCGCTCAACCTCAAGGGCATCGACTATGAGGGTGAATCGATGGATCTGATCAAGGGCGATCAGTTCAGCGATGCCTACCGCAAGATCAACCCGCAGATGGTGGTGCCGGCCCTGGTCGACGGCGACACGGTGCTGACCCAGTCCATGGCGATCTTGGAATATCTCGACGAGGTGCATCCCGAACCGGCGCTGTTGCCGGCCGATCCGGTGGGCCGGGCGCGAGTGCGCTCGATCTGTCAGATCACCGTGGCCGACACACACCCGCTGGTGGTGCCGCGTATCCGTAAATATATCACCCAGGATCTCGGCCATAGCGAGGACGAACTCACCGCCTGGATCCACCACTGGATCACCGCCGGCCTGGCCGCCATGGAAGAAATGGTCGCCGACAATCCGGCCACCGGCACCTACTGCCATGGCGACAGCCTGACCATGGCCGATCTCTGTCTGGTGCCGCAATTCGGCGCGGCGCGGCTGTTCGGTGTCGATACGGCGGCCTACCCCACCCTGCAGCGCATCTTCGAAGCGTGCATGAAGGTGCCGGCCGTGTTCGACGCCAGACCGCAGGCCCAACCTGATTTTCCCGAAGAGATGAAATGACCGAACTCACGATCCCGTCGCGTAAACTGACCCATGATGGGGTACGACGGCTGATTGATGCCGCCGTCGACAAGGCGAACGAATTGGGGGTGCCGGTCGGTATCGCCATCGCCGGCGACGGCGCGCGCATAGTTGGCTATCTATTGATGGATGGCGCCCGCCCGCTGGCCCAGGAATCGGCCTCGGCCAAGGCAATGACCGCAGCCAGTCACCGCATGCCGACCCACAAGATTCCCTATGATGTGGGCATGGGCCTGTCGGTAACGACGCAAGGCAAGGTAATCCCCTTGCGCGGCGGTTTGCCCATCGTCATCGACGGCCATTGCGTTGGCGGCATCGGCTGCGGATCGGGCACCGGCGAGGAAGACGAAGTTATCGCCCGCGCCGCCCTGGCGGCTATTGGCGCAGAAAACCCCGAGGCGTAGGTCTCTCGAAGAACAACAAACTGTCGTAAAAATCTGTGAAGCGACGTTCGCCGTGCTAATGCACGACGATTCGCCCTACAGACCCTCACCCGCTCACTTCGTTCGCCACCCTCTCCCGTCGGGAGAGGGTTTTTTACCTCACAGAAATAAGAGGGTGCTTCAGCGCAGATCAAACAGGATGAATTCGGCGTCTTCGCCGCCGGTGGCGGTGATCTCGACCGAGGCTTCGTCGGCGATAGCCGCGCCGTCGCCAGCATTGAGCGCCGTGCCGTTAACCGTCACCGCGCCGCGGGCGAGCTGAACCCAGGCTTGCCGACCCGTCTCTAGCGGGTGGCTGACCGTGTCGCCGTCGCCCAGTACAGACGCGTAGAGCGCGGCGTTCTGGTGAATGCGGAGCGACCCATCGCGACCGTCCGGCGAGACAATCACCCGCAGCTTGCCGCGTTTATCCTCGGCGCTGAACAGCTTCTGCTCATAGCCCGGCTCGATGCCGGCGCGCTCGGGCATCACCCAGATCTGGAAGAAATGCGCCGGCGCCGCGTCCGATGCATTGTACTCGCTGTGCATGATGCCGGTGCCGGCGCTCATGCGTTGCACCTCGCCTTCGCCAATGACCATCTCGTTGCCCAGCGTGTCGCGATGCTTCAGCGCGCCTTCCAGCACATAGGAGATGATCTCCATGTCGCGGTGGCCGTGCGTGCCGAACCCGCCCGCCGGCGCGATGGTGTCTTCGTTGATCACCCGCAGATCGCTGACCCCCATATGCTCGGGGTCGTGATAGTCGGCGAAGGAAAAGCTGTGGCGGCTCTTGAGCCAATCGAACTCGGCGAGACCGCGCTCGCCGCCGGGGCGTAGGGTAATCATGATTGCACCTTTCTACAGACTATATGTTGCCGTCAAAATTCGCGGCCGAGACGCGCGTCGAGCGAATAGCGCCCACCGCCGCGCAGGACGAAACCGAGGGCGACGAGACCCCAAAACAGCGGATATTCATAACCGCCGCCGGTCCAGAAGAACCCGTTGGCCAAATGGACCTGGAACACGGCGACCGCCATCAGCACGGTAATCGCCAACGCCGCCGGCCGGGTCAACAGGCCGAGCGCGAGAAACAGGCCACCGAAGAATTCGGTCAGGCCGGCAAGCACCGCCGCCGCCAGCGCCGGCTCGATGCCGATCTGGGCAAAAAACCCAGCGGTGCCCGATAGGCCGCCGCCGCCGAATAGACCAAACAGCTTTTGCGCGCCATGGGGCATCAACAACAGTCCGGCCGTCACGCGGATCAGCGGTTCGCCGAACACGCTCAGACGCTCATGGATGTCCCCCAGGACAGGTATGATCGGTTGGGTTTGGGTCGTGTCGCTCATCTCGAAACCTCCAATGGCAATTATGTCGCCGGCCCGGATTGTGGCCGTGTTGGAGATATGGTCCGCAGAAATTGGTTTATAATAACTCGGAATCGAATAATATTATCCCTGATTAGTGGACAATGGGAGAAACCATGGATCGCTTAGGGGAAATGGAAATATTCGCCGCCGTGGCCGAGCAGGGCAGCTTCACCGCCGCCGCCCGTCATCTCGGTGTCTCGACCTCGGCCGTGAGCAAATATGTCATCGCCCTGGAAGACCGGCTGGGCGTGCGTCTGCTCAACCGCACGACGCGGCGGCTCAGCCTGACCGAGGCCGGCCGCGGTTTCCGCGAATGGTGCGAGCGCATCGCCGCCGATGTCAGCGAAGCCGAGCATTCGGTCGCCAGCCTGCAGACGGAGCCGCGCGGCGTGTTGCGGGTCAACGCGCCGATGTCCTTCGGGCAACTCCATCTGGGGCCGGTCCTGTCGGATTTTCTCGATCGCTATCCACGGGTTCAGGTGGACATTACGATGACCGACCGGCGCATCGATATTGTCGAGGAAGGCTACGACATCGCCATTCGCATTGGCGCCTTGGCCGATTCCAGCCTGGTGACACGCACCCTGGCAACATCGCGGCGGGTGGTTTGTGCCGCGCCTTCCTATTTGGCCCGTCATGGTATCCCACAAACACCCGACGAGTTGGCGGGGCATAATTGCCTCGGCCACGGGTCGATACGCAATGCCGAGGAATGGCGGTTCACCGGGCCCGAGGGCGAAAGGGTGGTACGCGCCGCCGGCACACTGGCGGTCAATAATGGCGATATGCTGCGGCTCGCCGCCCTGGCCGGCACGGGTCTGGCGTTGTTGCCGACCTTCATCGTCGGGCCTGATCTGGCGCGTGGGCAGTTACGCGCATTGCTGCGCGATTACGAGTCGCCTGCAGATCCGATCAGCGCGGTTTATGCCGCCGGCCGGCCGGTCGCCGCCAAGGTGCGCGCCTTCATCGATCACCTGGTCGCCTGCTTCGGCGATGCGCCCTATTGGGACGAAGGCATCGACGACGATTGGGCGCCCGGCGATTAGCCCAGTTCGAGTTCACGGAACGCCTCGGCTTCGCGCCGCGCGCCGTCGAGTAGGAACTTGGTGTCCATGCCGCCGAACCAAACTGGGGCCGCGCCCATCTTGATGTAGCGCGCCGCGATCTCCAGATTGCCGATGCCGGCGAACAATACCGGCGTATTGTGCTTCTGGCCGGCGGCGATCACGGCGGCGAACGCCTCCGCCGTAATGTCGTGATCGTGCTGGCCGGCAACCCCCAGATCGATGGTCAAATCGTTGGTGCCGATCAAGACCGCGTCGATGCCGTCGACGGCGGCGATGGCTTCGGCATTCGCGACCCCGCGTTTCGATTCGATCATGGCGATCAGCATAGTCTCGTTATTGGCCGCATCGACCAGATCGGCCAGGGGCATGGTGGCATAGCCGGTATGGACGGTGAGGCCCGAGATCGAGCGTCGGCCCAGGGGCGGGAAACGCACATGGTGGGCAAGCTCTTCGGCCTGCTCGCCGGTTTCCACATCGGGTACGATGAGGCCGAGCGCACCGCAATCGAGCGCGCGGGCGATTTCCAGCTGATTATGGCCGCGGATGCGCACCATGGGGGTGATGCCGATTGTCAGGGCCGCGCCCAGAATCTGCGCCGTCGCGTCGCCATCGATCGGGCAATGCTGGGCATCCACATAGAAGGCGTCATGGCCGGCCGTCTTGGCGATCATGGCGGCATCCACGGTGCGCGCCAGGCGGAAGCTGATCAACGAACAGCGCTCGCCGGCAAGCACCTTATGTTTGAAATTATTGCGGGCGTAGGGGGATGTGTCGTTCATGGTCGCGGTTTCCTCCGGCGGTGGCGCGACCGAGCTAGTCTGGGCCCGCGCGATTGTTATACTGCGGCCATAATAACCGTCTCGGGGAGAACGACACCATGCCAGATACCGCAACAACCGAAAGATCGGGGCCGCTGGTTGGGCTCAAAGTGGTCGAATTGGCCGGAATCGGGCCGGCGCCCTTCGCCGCGATGCTGCTGGCCGATCTCGGCGCCGAGATTATCCGCGTCGACCGCCGCGCCGATCCGGGCCTGGGCGTACCCCGCGGCGCGGAATTCGATCTGATGAGCCGCAGCCGGCGTTCGATCGCCGTCGATCTGAAAAACCCGCAAGGCTCCGAGACCGTGCTTAAGCTCACCGAGGCTGCGGATGTGTTGATCGACCCGTTCCGCCCCGGCGTGACCGAGAAGCTCGGGCTCGGTCCCGACGCAGCGCTGGCGCGCAATCCTCGCCTAATCTATGCCCGCATGACCGGCTTCGGCAATGACGGGCCGCTGGCCCATACCGCCGGCCACGATATCAACTACATCTCCCTGACCGGCGCGCTGCATGCCATCGGCCCCAAGGAAGCCCCGGTGCCGCCGCTCAATATGATCGGCGATTTCGGCGGCGGCGGCATGTATCTCGCCTTCGGCGTGATGGCGGCGGTCTATGAGGCGCAGCGCAGCGGCGCCGGCCAGGTGGTCGATATCGGCATGGTCGATGGCGCGATCTCGCTGATGACGCCGATCTACGGTCTCGCCGCCTCGGGCTATTGGAACGATGCGCGCGAAGAAAATATTCTCGATGGCGCCGCGCCTTTCTATGGCGCGTTCGAGACCGCCGACGGCAAATTCGTCTCGATCGGCTCGATCGAGAAGAAATTCTACGCCCTGCTGTTGGAAAAGCTGGAGCTCGACCCCGACGCCTTGCCGCCGCAGATGGACCGCGACCAGTGGCCGGCGCTGAAGGCCACCATCGCCGAGACCATCAAGACCAAGACCCGCGACGAGTGGGTCGAGATCATGGAAGGCACCGACGTGTGCTTCGCACCGGTGCTGTCGCTCGCCGAAGCGCCGCAGCACCGCCATAACAAGGCGCGCGGCAACTTCGTGGAGGTCGCCGGCATCACCCAACCGGCCCCGGCGCCGCGCTTCAGCCGCACCCCCGGCAAGGTGCACTCGCCGCCGGCGATTCCCGGCGAGCATACCGAGGCGGTACTGGCCGATTGGGGCTTCAGCGAGACCGAAATATCCGAGCTGAAAGACGCCGCCGCAATCGGCCGCGCGTAGAACGAACGCCCCAAGGATTGGAACGCCGATGGCCACCGTGATCCCCTATAACCGGGAATTGGAGTTCGAATATGGCGCCTCGCAGCGCCTGTCGCCGCTGGTCCGCCGGGTGATCGCCCCCAACCCCAGCGCCTTCACCTTCCACGGCACCGGCACCTACATTATCGGGAAGGGTTCGGGGTCAGGTTCGGTTGCGATCGTCGACCCTGGCCCCGATCTGCCCGAACATGTGGACGCGGTTCTGGCGGCGGTCAGCGGCGAGACCGTCAGCCACATCCTGGTCACCCACACCCATCTCGATCACTCGCCGGCCACGGTGGCGGTTAAGGCGGCGACCGGCGCGCCGTCCTATGCGTTCGGGCCCCATGGCCGCGGCGGCGATGGCGAACAGGCCGAGGAAGGCGCCGATTTCGACTTCATGCCCGACCACCGCGTAGCCGACGGCGAGACCGTCGCCGGCGACGGCTGGTCGGTGGAGGGGGTGCACACGCCGGGCCACACCTCAAACCATATGTGCTTTGCCTTGAAGGAAGAGAACGCGCTGTTCCCCGGCGACCATGTGATGGGC
>JABDJY010000403.1 GCA_013003285.1 Alphaproteobacteria bacterium
CAATTGCTTGGAGCGCTGGTCGTCCTGGTGATCGGTCTCAAGGTCGCCAAGTGGACCGGGAAGCGTGTTATGCGCTTGTGCGAGATCAAGAACCTTGATGTCACCTTGTCCCGTTTCTTCGGCAGTATGGCCAAGCTCCTCGTCGTCGTGATCGTGGTGATTATAACGCTGAGCAATTTTGGCATCGATATCGCACCCTTGGTCGCGCTCGCTGGCGCCAGTGCCTTCGGCCTGTCTTTCGCCCTCGCGGGTCCGCTGTCCAATTATGGCGCCGGCATGGTCATCATTCTGACCCGCCCGTTCGTGGTCGGCGATACGATCGAGGTGCGCGGGGTTAGCGGTGTGACCGATGAGGTGACCCTATCGACCACGACGCTGATCGGCGAGGATGATGAGCGGATCATCATTCCCAACCGGCAGATCGTTGGCGAGATTTTGGTGAACTCCGATGCGCACCGTATCGTCGAATCCCAACTGGTCATCGAATCGCAAAACGACCCGGACGTGGCGATCGCCGCCATCAAGGAAGCGCTTGAAGGTTTCGATGGTCTGGCGGAAGGGGCGGCGCCTCAGGTGGGTATTCACGACTTTAATTTCGGCGGCATCGTGATCGGCCTGCGCTATTGGGTGCCCAGCAGCCGTTATTACCAGACCCGCTACACGGTGAATCAAACCGCGCTGGCGGCGCTCAAGGCGAAGGGGATTTCGCTGCTGCCGGCGGGCCGCGCCGCAATTGTCACGGAAATGGCGCCGGCCTAGGGGCCGGCGCCATCGTTAACCGGGCCTGTGCCTAAAGGGCGTGGGCGAAGGTCTGCGCCGTGACGTTCGTATCGGTGCGGGTTTGGTGGTCGATTTTCAAGGTTACCGGCACCGACCCCTGGAGAATGTCGAGCACCGGGCAATGGGCATCGACGATTTGCTTCAGCCGCGCCAATTCCTCCGCGCTGGCGGTGCTGTCGAGCTCAACGGTGCCGCGGATATCCTGGAATCCGGCGCGCACATTGTCGTTCACTGCGAAGAAGCCACGCAGATCGAGATCGCCTTCGATCCGTACCGAGACGCTGTCGAGGGGAATCTCCAGCGCTTCGGCGAAGGCCCGGTAGGTAATTTCCTGACACGAGGCCAACGCCCCCAGGATGAGCTCGACCGGGTTGGGGCCGGTATCGGTACCCCCCAGGCTCTCCGGCTCATCGACGGTCAGGGTGAAATTGCGAATCTTGGTTTCGCTCTGCAGTCCCTGCACCTGCCGTGAATCGGCGACGAATGTGACCATCGCATTATCCGGGTTGGCGCGCAGCTCGCTCTGCATGAATTCGACCGCGTCTTTGAGGGCGACGGACATGGCTCGGCTCCTAATTCCTGTGTTTACATGTAAAAATCTATAAACATCATAACAGAAGTGTAAAAAAAAATATATTACAATAATAAAGAGTTTTATATGAAGCAGAATTGAGGCTGACCTGGCTGTCTGACCATTGCCAAACACCTGATGATTGCCAACACTGAGGCCAGTGAAATCTGCGTAGGAGGATCGGGCAATGGCGAAGGCGACATTTGGCGCCGGATGTTTTTGGCATCCCCAGCAAGTGTTCGATGAGGTCGAGGGCGTCACCGCGACGTTGGTTGGATATATGGGCGGCACCTCGCTCAAGCCAACCTATCTGGCGGTCTGTAATAGTGCGACCGGCCATGCCGAGGTGGTTCAGATCGAGTACGACCCGGATCAAATCAGCTACGACCAGTTGCTCGACATTTTTTGGGACATTCACGATCCGACCCAGCACAACCGCCAGGGTCCCGACGTCGGCACGCAGTATCGTTCAGTGATCTTCGTTCACGATGTGGAACAAGCGGTGGCGGCCCGCGCGTCGAAGGAGGCGCTCAGTGCTTCGGGTAAATATCGCGCCGAGATCGTTACCGCAATCGAGCCAGCCAAGCGGTTCTGGGAGGGCGAGGACTATCATCAGAAATATTTCGAGCGCATGAACCGGCCGGGCATCATCGCCCGACTGTTCGGCGCAAAGTAGCCACCGCCAACAGGTGCCTACTCTTTTAGCCGATATCCTCGAGCGAACATCCGCACGCAGACGGCGCTGAACATCACCGCGAGGGCGATGGTGACCAGCACCGTCAGGATGGGGGCGGCCTCGGTGCGCCCGGTGAACGCGTAGCGAAAACCGTCGATGAGATAGAAGACCGGGTTGAACAGACTGACCAACCGCACCGGGTCTGGCAGCAGGGAGACCGAATAGAAGGTGCCGGCGAGCATGGTCAGCGGCGCCACAATGAGCCCGCTGGTGGCCGCCACATGTTCCATGCGGGTGGCATAAATACCCGACACCAGGCCGAGCAGGGCAAACACCAGCGCCGCCGCGACGGCGAACAACAGCGTGAGTGACCAGTCCGTTGGTACGACCGCGCCGAATGGCAGGATAAGCCCCCAAACTGCCGCGCCGACGACCAGACCCCGGGTTGCGGCGGCACCGGCATAGGCGATCACCAACTCGCTCGGCCGCATTGGCGCCATGAGCACATCGACGATGGTGCCGGAGACCTTGCCGATCAGTAGCGACGAGGAGGTATTGGCGAAGGCATTTTGCATCACCGCCATCAGGATCAAACCGGGTGCGATGAATTCGACAAAGGATATGCCGTCCAGATAGTCGGGGTTACGTCGGAAGACGGCGACGAAGACCACCAAGAACAGCAACGTCGAGACAATAGGCGCCAATAACGTCTGTAACCAGACCGAGCGCAGGCGCATCAGCTCCTTTTTATACAGGGTCCACAAGCCGGTCCAACTGACCAATCCCGGGGGGCGGAGCTTAACGGTGCCTAACGTCATCGCGGATGTTTCCGTCGTTGCGCTATTGGAGTATTTCGGGAAACGGCTTAGGCGCGATACCGTCTTGCAGCAACCGGAAATATTGGGGCGTTAGGAGGAAATGATGTCAGCCGAAACTAACCGTCAGCTCGTTGAGACGTTTTTCAATGTCATGTGGAACAGCTGGTCGGAGGAAGCCATGCGGGAAATTCTGGCCGCCGATATCGATTTTCGCGGTTCGATCGGCCTGCACGTCACCGGCCATGATGGTTTCCGGGGCTATATGCAAACCATCCGCGATGCCTTTCCCGATTTCCACAACCGGATCGACGACATCATCGCCACCGATGACCGCGCCGTCGCCCGGCTGACTTATAGCGGTACCCATCAGGGCGAGTTGTTAGGTCACGCGCCGACCGGCCGGCGTATCGAATATGCCGGGGTTGCCCTGTTCACGATGACGGCGGACCGTATCTCGAAAGTCTGGGTGTTAGGCGATTTGTGGGGATTGATGCAGCAGATCAGCGACGGTGAGTGACGTGGACAGCACTAAGCTAACTTTGGCGCTTCTTCGAAGCGTTACTCACACTGTTACCCTACCGGAC
>JABDJY010000410.1 GCA_013003285.1 Alphaproteobacteria bacterium
GACATGGACTGCCGGGTCCAGGCCGGCGTCACCCGCCGCGAATTGAACCATTATCTGCGCGATACCGGGCTGTTCTTCCCGGTCGATCCGGGCGCCGACACCTCCATCGGGGGTATGACCGCAACCCGGGCTTCGGGCACCAACGCGGTGCGCTACGGCACCATGCGCGAGAACGTGTTGGGCCTGACCGTCGTCACTGCCGACGGGCGTATCGTGAAGACCGGCGGCCGGGCCAAGAAGTCGTCGGCCGGCTACGATCTGACGCGGATCTTCGTCGGCTCGGAAGGCACGCTCGGCGTCATCACCGAGGTTCACGTCAAGCTCTACGGCATTCCGGAAAAGATTGCGTCGGCGGTGTGCCAGTTTCCCTCGACGGCCGATGCGGTCGACAGCGTCATCCTGACCATCCAGTCGGGAATCCCGGTGGCGCGGATCGAGCTTATGGATTCGCTGATGATGGACTGGACCATCAACTATTCGACCCTCGAAGGTTACGAGGCCAAGCCGACCCTGTTCTACGAGTTTCACGGCACCGAGGCCGGGGTCGAGGAGCAGGCCCAGGCGGTGCGCGACATCATCGACGAGTTCGGTGGATCGGCCTTCCAATGGACCACCACCACCGAGGAACGCAACAAGCTGTGGCAGGCGCGCCACGACGTCTATCACGCCTGCATCGCGCATATCCCCGGCAAACAGGGCATTTCGACCGATGTCTGTGTGCCGATCTCGCGGCTTGCCGAATGCATCATGGCGACTGAGCAAGACACCCGCGCCTCGGGTTTCGAGGCGCCTATGGTCGGCCATGTGGGCGACGGCAATTTCCACAGTATTTTTCTGGTCGATATCCATGACGAAGACGAGATGAAACGGGCCAAGGAGTGCAACGACCGCATCGTCCAGCGGGCGTTGGCCATGGGCGGCACCTGCACCGGCGAGCACGGCATCGGCGTGGGTAAGATCGACTTTCTGGTCGCCGAACATGGCGAGGCGGTCAGTCTGATGCGCACCATCAAGAGGGCGTTCGATCCGGACAATATTATGAACCCTGGCAAGGTGTTACGGGTCTAACCTAATGTAATTTGGGGAGAATAATAATGGCAACAAATGTTGTTCAATTGCGCGATGTACCTTCGGTGCGCGACGGGGTTAGCGAGGCCGAATGGCAGGCGCGGGTCGATCTCGCCGCGGCCTATCGGCTGGCCCATGAATATCGCTGGGCCGACAGTATCTATAACCATATTTCCATGCGCGTCCCCGGCGAGCCGGACTTCTTTCTGATCAAGGCGCACGAGCTGCTCTATAACGAGGTCACCGCCTCGAACTTGGTCAAGGTCGATATGCGCCGCGACGATGTCGATGAGGCCATGCACGTCAACCGGCCGGGTTTCACCCTGCATGGCGGCCTGCTATCGGTGCGCCCCGACGTCAACTGCGCCTATCACACCCACATTCCGTCCTGCGTCGCCGTGGCCAGCCAGAAAGAGGGCCTGCTGCCCATGTCGCAGAACGCCATGCAGTTTTACGGCGATATCGGCTACCACGATTACGAGGGCATCACCGAAGACTTGGCAGAGCGTGCTGCCATCGCCGCCAATCTGGGCGATAAGAACGTGTTGATGATGCGCAACCACGGCGTCGTGACTTGCGGCGTGACTGTACGCGACGCCTTCATGCGCATGAAGGCGATGGCCGAGGCGTGCGATATCCAATTACGCTTGCAGGCCAGCGGCGCCGAAGTTCTCATGCCGTCGGCGGATATACTCGAAAAGCAGATGCGCCAACGCGCCACCCACAATACCGGCCGCGGCACCGCAGACTGGCCCGCGACTCTGCGCAAACTCGACTTGATAGATCCGTCCTACCGGGACTGATTAAGCGCCCTCCCGCGCTTTCAACTCGGCCTTAAAG
>JABDJY010000459.1 GCA_013003285.1 Alphaproteobacteria bacterium
CTTCCGCGACGATGACGGGCCGCTCGATCCGGAATGCGATTGCTACACCTGCCGCACCTTCACCCGGGCCTATCTGCACCATCTGATCAAGGCCGGCGAAATCACCGCGACCCAATATCTGGCGATCCATAATGTGGCCTTCATGAACCGATTGATGGACCAAGTCCGCACCGCCATCCGCGCCGACGACTACGCCGCCGCGCGGGCGAAGTGGTTCGCGATTTAGAATCCCGCCGTCGCAGGGCCTTGCCGGTTCAGATCTTGCCGCGCACACTGACATAATTAGTCTGATAACGTGAATTTCTGAGACAATTCATTCTTGGTGAAAACGCGAGGGTAAAAATGAGATTGGCTTCCGGCTTTGCCATTTTGTATCTCGCCTTTACATCGCTGTTCATGTTCACGGGCCAGGCGGTCGCCGACCGACTTCCTGTTCGCATCTGGGTTTGGGAGGTTGAAAATTTAGAGCAGCATTTTACTGTCTTGCAAAAACATCCTGATGGGCCTTGTGGAGTTACCGCCGAAATCGAAGTGACCCAAGTACCGGACCCGTTGGTTGCCCATAAAAGTGTGGGATTTGATCTGGTCGTCGAGTATCGGCAGGACGAAATTGTGAACCGCTGGGCAACGCCTGCGAATTCGTGGGTCGCGGCCATACAAGGAGATCCTGTTTACTCTATTTCCGCTGGCGACCTGACGGGGTCGTTCAAAATTGGCGTAGACGGCTCGATCGAAGTTACGGGGGAAACTGTCTCCAAAGGGGAGTGGATCAAGGATTGCCCTCTGATCGTAAAATTTGAATTTCCAGGTTCGGATTTTTTGCGTTGCGTTGCCTACAACGATTTAGAATCCGGTGAGACGCGTACCATTGGCTTCGAAGGAACTTGTACGTAGTTAGATGAATTTGCTGTGCGACCCCCCACCCCAACCCTCCCCCTCAAGGGGGGAGGGGGTAATCTATCCACGCTAAGATCGCATTCCATCTCCCGCAGAAAGAGGCGGCGTAAGTATTCGGCGCACCGCTATTATTCCCTCCCCCCTTGAGGGGGAGGGTTAGGGAGGGGGGTACTAAAAAGAGAGTTCTTTCCTGAATCGCCCTAAGCGACTTTGCGTTTTCGGCCGCGGCCCTGCGGCATACCGTCTTCTTCTTCGAACAGTTCGGCCAATTGGTCCATCACCGTGCCGCCGAGTTGCTCGGCGTCGACGATGGTGACCGCGCGGCGGTAATAGCGGGTGACATCGTGGCCGATGCCGATCGCCAGTAGCTCGACCGGCGAATAGGTCTCGATATATTCGATGACCTGGCGCAGATGGCGCTCGAGATAGTTGCCGGCATTGACCGACAGGGTCGAATCGTCAACCGGCGCGCCATCGGAAATGATCACCAGAATGCGCCGCTGTTCGGAACGGGCCAGCAGGCGGTCATGGGCCCAGACCAGGGCCTCGCCGTCGATATTTTCCTTCAGCAACCCTTCGCGCAGCATCAGGCCGAGATTCTTGCGCGCCCGCCGCCACGGCGCATCGGCCGATTTGTAGACGATGTGGCGCAGATCGTTTAGCCGGCCCGGCCCGCTGGGCTTGCCGGCGCCGAGCCATTTCTCGCGCGATTGCCCGCCCTTCCAGGCGCGCGTGGTAAAGCCGAGAATTTCCACCTTCACGCCGCAGCGTTCCAGGGTGCGGGCGAGAATATCGGCGCTCATGGCGGCGACCGAAATCGGCCGGCCGCGCATGGATCCCGAATTATCGATCAGCAGGGACACCACCGTGTCGCGGAAATTGGTGTCTTTCTCCTGCTTGAAGCTAAGCGGATGGGTCGGGTTGGTGACCACCCGCGACAGCCGGCCGGTATCGAGCAAGCCTTCTTCCAGATCGAAATCCCATGAGCGGGTCTGCTTGGCCATCAGGCGCCGCTGCAGGCGGTTGGCCAGGCGGGAAATCACGCTCTGCAGATGTCCGATCTGTTGATCGAGTTGTTGGCGCAGGCGGCCCAACTCGTCGGCATCGCATAGCTCGTCGGCTTCGACGACCTCGTCGAACTCGGTGGTGAAAGCCGAGTAGACGAATTTATTGGCCTGATTGTGCAGATTATCGGGCGGGCGCCAGGGGCTGCCAGGCGCGTCGGGGTCTTCCTCGCCGGCGCCGGGCTGCAATTCGCCGTCGCCATCTTCGGTGGGCGCGTCGGCGTCCTCATATTGCTCGTCGCCTTCCTGCTCTTCGCCGGCGCCGTCGGTCGCGGCCGCTTCACCCTCGGAATCGCCTTCGCCGCTTTGTTCGCCGTCGGCCGAATCCTGGTTCTCGCCGTCCGCCTCATCGGGCTCGGGCGCGTTGTTCATTTCGTCGTCGGCAAACCCCAGATCACTAATGATCTGGCGCACCACATCCTGGAAATGCGCTTGGTCGTGTAAGTTTTTGCCGAGATCTTCAAGGGTCGGACCAATCTTCGATTCGATGAAGGGCCGCCACAGATCGACCATTTGGCGCGCCGAGGGCGGCGGTTGGCGACCGGTAATGGCTTCGCGCGCCAACAGCCCGACCGCGTCGGCGATCGACACCTGGTCGCGTTCGGTGACGCGGGCAAACCCCTTGGTGCGGCAGTGGTCTTCCAGGGCCGCGTCCAAATTGTTTGCCACCCCGGCCATATGTTCAGCACCAATCGATTCCACGCGAACCTGCTCCACCGTTTCGTACAGCGCCTGGGCCGCGGCCGTCGCCGGCATCCGCTGACTGTGGAGTACCGGATCGTGGTAGCGCTGGCGCAGGGCGAGCGAATCCGATTCACCGCGCACCACACAGACCTCGTCATAAGGCAGGTCGCGGCTCGGCAAGGGTAGGCGCGCCTCGTCGCCGTGCAGGCTAGCGGGGTCGGGCGTGAAGTTTACCGACAGCTCGGGGTTGCGCGCGATCGCCCGCATGGCGGCCGCGGTGACCCGCCGGAATTCCTCGATCGGACCGTCATTATTGCCTTTGGCCATGGGTCGGTTCGTCCGTCGCCGCGCTTACTGTTCGCTGGGCTGGGCGATGACGCTGTCGGTCAGCTCGGTTCCGAAGCAGCGCTGGTAATATTCGGCCACCGTGGCGCGCTCCACCTCGTCGCATTTGTTCAGGAAGGTGACGCGGAAGCCCAAGGCAACGGAGTCGAAAATCCGGGCATTTTCGGCCCAGGTGATCACCGTGCGCGGCGACATCACGGTTGAGATATCGCCACCGACGAAGCCGGCGCGGGTCAGCTCGGCCGTCGCCACCATGGCGGCGACTGCTTTGCGGCCTTCCTCGTTATCGTAGTCCGGAGATTTGGCGACAACGATATCGACTTCCTGTTCGTGGGGTAGATAGTTCAACGTGGTGACGATGTTCCAGCGGTCCATCTGCGCCTGGTTGATCTGCTGGGTGCCATGATACAGGCCGGTGGTGTCGCCGAGACCCACGGTGTTCGCCGTGGCGAAAAGCCGGAAGCTCTTATGGGGCCGGATCACCTTGTTCTGGTCGAGCAGGGTGAGCTTACTGTCGGCTTCGAGAACCCGCTGGATGACGAACATGACATCGGGCCGGCCGGCATCATATTCATCGAAAACCAGGGCGCAGGGATGTTGCAGCGTCCAGGGCAGCAGGCCTTCACGGAACTCGGTGACCTGCTGGCCGTCGCGCAACACGATGGCATCCTTGCCGATCAGATCGATACGGCTGATATGGCTGTCGAGATTGATACGAATACACGGCCAGTAGAGGCGGGCGGCGACCTGCTCGATATGTGTCGATTTGCCTGTGCCGTGATAGCCCTGGATCAGGACGCGGCGGTTATGGGCAAAACCGGCAAGGATCGCCAGGGTCGTATCATGATCGAAGCGATAGCTTTCATCCAGCTCGGGCACATGGATGGTATGCTCGGAAAAGGCTGGGATTTCCATATCGGTATCGACGCCGAAGAGCTGCCGCGCCGACACTGTCATGTCTGGCATGGCGCTGGCGGGCATGTCCCCGCTAGCTATCGTCTCTGCGGGTGCCGTTGGCTCTGTAGAATCCATCGAAACTTCCAGTATTGCTATTAGGGATTAACTTGGGTCTGCGCCTAGGTCTTCGTGGCGCGGGTGAGCGTTTCATAGGCTCTGTTGATTGCTTTTACGCGTTCCTCAGCATCTTTACTGCCACCGTTGGCGTCTGGGTGGTGGCGTTTCACCAGCTCTTTATACCGACTTTTTATCTCCTGGCGAGTCACTGGCGGCGATAATTTTAACACCCCCAATGCCGCCAACTCGGGCGCCGTCGCTGAAAAATGCTCTTCTTTTCGCTGCCGGGTTTCCGTCTCATCGTCAAATAAGCCAAACACGTCATTAATGGCATCGCCACCGGTCGGATAGCCGCTGAACGGGCGGGTGGGGCGGTGCCAATAAGTATCGGCCCGCCGCTCGCTTTCGACCTCTTCCTCGCTCATACCCGCATAGTAGTTCCAGGAATTGTTGTAGGCGCGGATATGTTCCAGGCAGAACCAGTGATAGTCGCGCAATCGTTCGCGCGATTTTGGCGCGCGATGTTCGCCGGGCAGGTCGCAGCCGGGAGAATCGCAGCGCTGCAGGTTCGGATCATCGTCCGATTCCGACACGGGATCGCCGTGTGACAGGGAGCCATTGAAACCCTCACGCATCCACGCAATATGGCGGGATTGCGGAATGGTCGCAAGTTCTCCAGTTTCAATAGTGCCGGTGGGCCAATCGCTGTTCACCGTTGTAACAATAACTAAAACCAGGAGACCAAATTGAATCGTTTAGAGAGAATACGTCGCATCCTGGATGAGGCATTGAGCCCTACGGTGCTTGAAGTATTCGATGACTCCCATCTCCACGCCGGCCATAGCGGTGCGCGGGAGGGCGGTGAAACACATTACAGGCTTGAAATTGTATCGGCCGCATTCGCCGATAAAAGTCGAGTTGCCCGCGAAAGGATGATTCACGGCCTGTTGGCCGACGAGTTTTCCAATGGGCTGCATGCCTTGTCCATAAAGGCGCGGGGGCCGGAACAACAATCCTAGGTGTTATAGCGAGAGGTTGCCTCAAATAATCTACCGTGGGTTTAAGTTTAGCAAAATTTTAACGATACTCTGGTATTGAAACGTTTAATGTAATACTGTTGCAGAACAGGTTGCAGCGCATTACGGTGCACCTTGCCCAAGCGTTTTGCCGAATGAGCGGCGTAGGCGCGGGTAACAATGGAGTATTGAGATGTTGATCAATCGCAACATCACCGTGAACGGCCACCGGACCAGTATTCGCCTTGAGCCCGAATTTTGGGCAGGGCTTGCCGATATCGCGCGTTATGAGAATCTCACCATCGATCAGTTGTGCAGTGAGGTGGATCGAGGCGCGGGCGAATTGTCGCGCACCGCGGCCATCCGGGTGTTTATCGCATCCTATGCGGTACGGCGCGCCGCGCAGTCTGCCGAACAGCCTTTGCGGCGACCGTTTGTCGGCGCTGAGCGCGGCTTTAGCGAACCGCGGCGCAACGATGACTATCCCGTGGCGGCGCAGCGTTTTCGCGCGACCGGTTAATTTACGCCGGACGTAACTTGGTTACGCTTCCGGTCCGTCGTAAAATTTGGGCCAGAATTGCTTGGCCTTTGGGCCATCGCTGCGAAACGCGTGGCAGGTGTTCAGCAAGCGCGGCGCCTTATTTGATTGCGTCTTCGGCTCGACCTGCTCGCGGTTTTTGATTGGCATGATCGTCTGAAACGCGGTGGTCGCCACCGGTCCCAACAATTCAACGATATGGGTGCACCCCTCGACGCCGCCGATCTTCGCCAAGGCCTTTTTGCGCCAGCCCGGCCCCATCCGCAGACCGATAAGACGTTTGAAGTTGGGCGCTATTTCGCGGCAAATGGTGAACGGACTGAAGTCGGTCACCGCCTCTACATCCTTGATCTCCAGATCGTCGGTAACGGTGAGACGGATCCACATTTCGTGCACCGGCACACCGGGCCCGATTTCGCCGCGCTCATCGTTGCTGAAGGGATAGGTCTTGGTGTCGGTCAGATGACCTTCGATGTCCCATAAACCGTCTTCGCGCCGATATCCGGTGCAGGCGATATCTCGCGTATGAATATGTTCGCGCGGCTCGGGCGGTGACAGCGGCATCCGTAAACTCCCATGATCGAGAAGGGGCCGGAATATAGTCCCGGTGTTACGGGGTCAAGGTGCCGTGGCAGGCGATATGCAGCGACTAACGGCTATCCGTCGTGCGGCGTGGGGGCAATGCGCAGCGTGCGAATTTGGTTGGCCTCGCGGCGTAGCACCTCGAACCGGAACCCGTGAAACGCGAAGCTTTGGCCCTCGTTTGGGATGAGCCGGGCTTCGTGCAGGATCAATCCGGCGACCGTGGCCGCTTCCTCGTCGGGTAAATTCCAGGATAATTCTCGGTTGAGATCGCGGATAGTGACCCGGCCATCGACAATGAACGATCCGTCTTCCTGCAGCTCAATGCCGGTGACGGGAATATCGTACTCGTCGTCGATCTCGCCAACGATCTCCTCGATAATATCCTCTAGCGACACCACTCCTTGCAGGGTGCCATATTCGTCGATCACCAGCGCGAAATGTTCGCCGCGCTGGCGAAACGCATGCAGTTGGCTGAGGCAATCGGTCGATTCCGGCACGAACCACGGCTGTGCCGCCAATGCCGTAACGTCGATCTCATCGATATGGCCGTCATGTTCTTGCAAATCGCGCAACAAGCCTTTGGCGTGTAGAACGCCGATGACGTTATCGGGGTCACCGCGATAAAGCGGTAGTCGAGTGAACGGACTCGCCAACATCTGAGAGACAATCAGGGCTGGCGGTAGATCGGCGTCCACCATTTCCAAATCGGTACGGTGGGTCATGATTTCGCCGACTTCGAGATCGTCGAGGTCGAGCACTCCACGTAGCATCACGCCTTCATTGGCGGCGGTCTCGTCGGCATCGGCGTGCAGGCCGACGGCGCCGCGAATCTCCTCCTCGCGCGCGCTACGGCTGTCTTCAGCGCCATGATCGCCCGCGGCGCGCAGCAGCCCGCGCACGACCATCTCAACCAAACGCGTGACCGGCGACAGCACGGCCACGACCGGCCGAAGAATTGGCGCCGCGACCAACGCGACCCGGTCGGCATGGCGGATCGCATAGGTTTTCGGCAGCACTTCCGAGAAGATCAACACCAGCAGCGTCATGATCGTCGTCGCATAGATCACGCCGGCATCGCCAAACAGTTCGATCAGCAGGCTTGTCGCCAATGACGCCGCCAGAATGTTGACGATGTTATTGCCGACCAGGATGCTGCCGATCAAACGCTCTTGGCTATGGCGCAATCGGTTGACCACCCCCGCGCGGCGATTCCCATCAAGCTCAAGCTGGTGCATGCGCGGCCGCGAGGCGCCGGTCAGCGCTGTCTCGGAACCGGAGAAAAAGGCCGATAGCATTAGCAGGACGATGATCGCGATGACGATCAGGATGATGGGGTCACTCATGACGAGTTGGCCTCATGGGGTTGGGGGTTAGGCGGCGACCGTGTGCCCAAGCATGGCTTCAACATCGCTCAGATCGACATCGCGCGCGATAAAGGCGTCACCAATGGCGTGCGCCAGGACGAACACCGGGCGTCCCTGGGCAACCTTCTTATCGGCGCCGATCAGCGAAATCAGACGCTGCACATCCCACGCGCCCTTTGGATGCGGTGGCGGGTCGACCGATAGTCCCACGGCCTGTAGGTGCGCCCGTACCCGGGCGACATCTTCGGCGGCGCAAAGATCGAGCCGCGCCGAAAGCTCGAACGCCAGCACCATGCCAATGGCGACCGCCTCGCCGTGGAGCAATTTTTCACCGAAGCCGGTCTCGGCTTCCAGCGCATGCGCGAATGTATGACCGAGGTTCAGCAAGGCGCGCTGGCCGCGTTCTTGCTCGTCTTCGGCGACGATGGCCGCTTTCATACGGCAGCTTTTGGCGACCGCGTGGATTCGCGCCTGATGGTCGCCTGCCAACAGGGCGGCCC
>JABDJY010000463.1 GCA_013003285.1 Alphaproteobacteria bacterium
CCTTAGAGCAGACCCATGTCGCGCAGATCGGCGGCCATTTCCGGCGGCGCTTCGTTTTCGTCGCCGAGGCCGCCCGCGGAATCTGGCGGGGCGCGATCTGCTTCGAGGTAGCGCCAACCCTGGAACGGGCGTGAGCGACGCGAGCGTATCCCGACAAGCTCAGGATCCAGATAGATGGCGCAGCGCCGGTTACTCTCGGCGTTGGTCACCGGCTCGATCGCGGTGATCGCTTGGCGTACTAAAATATGCCCCTTGATGACCCAGTAAAGCGAGCCGCCCTCCCCAACAATCTCGTCGCCGCGCCGCGGCATGTTACGGGTAAGAATCCGCAGCCGCGGGTCTTGGCCATGGCCCGCTGCTTCCGCCAGTCGTTGCCGTTGACGCTCGCGCAAGTGAGAGACCGATTCTATGCCGACCGCGAGCTTTATGAGGTGAAGTGCCATGGTGCCAACATAGCAACGCACGCCCAGTCATTAAACCGACTGGACTGCTTTTGGGCGTTTATCGACGTAAATTCTGTGGACGGAATGAAGTTTCTATCCGGCGGCCCGAGCGACCAATTCGTTGAGACTGCCGACCAGATCATTGCCAACCTGGCCGCCATCACCGGCGATCGAATTTCCGGTCACCGACCGCAATACATCCATATGGGCGCGGATGATTTTGCTATCCACATCCCCGGGCGCATCCAAGTTTTCGACATATCGCTTCAGGGAAACACAAACATCGCTGACCAGGGGAAACCCAAATGCCGTGCCTTGGGTTTCCAATTCCTGCGCGATACGGGATAGCTCCAAACAGCTTTCGGCGCATTCCGCGTCAGATTGTTCAACCAGAGAAAGCTGCACGGCGATTTCACAGGCAGCCGACGAAACGCGCTGCAGAAAATCACCCTGCATATTCTGCACCGCGGAATCGGCTCGCTTTGCCAATTCCGTATCGACACCGAAACCCGCCCCAACCCGCGCCTTGAGCGAATTAGGTGGGGTGATGAGCTGGTAGGTGCCGTTGTTTTTAGGGTCTTCGCTCATATCAGCGACCGTGCCTTCCGCACCGGGTGGCTCGCACGTTAATCTCTCGCCAGTTGATCGATGGCGCGCTTGTCCTGTGAGGGGGCGGCTTGCTGCTGTTTGGAGATATCCTGGCGTGACAGGCTAACCTCCCTGAGCGTCGATTTACGGCGTTCGGCGCCGTTATAGTCCTGGCTGGAATTGCGACGGCGATCCGGCCCAAAGTAAGAGCTGGTACGGACAAACGAGCGCGGATTTTCGATGACGGCTTCCAGACGCTTCAGAACAATGTCCACGGTAAACGGTTTCGCCAAAAATTCGGTGACCCCATGGTCGCGCGCCAGTGTTACCTGTTCCTCGTCGGAATAGGCCGAAAACATGACAATCGGCACATAGGGGTTGGGGCTTTTCGCGGACGTCCGGATGAGATCCACAAAATCGAGCCCCGAGACGGGCTCCATCTCGGAATCGGTAAAAACCACATCATATTCGTGACGGCAATAACGCTCAAAACCATCAACGCCATCGCTAGATAGATCAATGGTTCCGGTACCCACGGTTTGCAAAATCGTCCGCAAAAGTTCGCGAATATGCGTGTTGGGATCGACGATTAAGACCCGAAGTTGGTCGAGTGCATAGCCCACGATTGATCCAGTATTCGATTAAGCCGTTGAAATACTTTACTATTTGGTCGACAGGACCCAATAAAAGGCTAAACCGATAGCGTTACCAAATCGTTAGGCAATACCCATAGATTCGAATGAAATTTACCGGCGTTTACGCGGCTTTCGCTAGGTACGCCTGGGCTGCTTTCGATGTTGGCACGCGCCCCAATATGTCGCAGATATACTGCCCCGCGGCGACCACGGCCGCGAAATCGACACCGGTCTCGACACCCAAACCGTCGAGCATATAGAGCACGTCTTCGGTGGCGACATTGCCTGACGCACCCGGCGCATAGGGGCAACCCCCGAGGCCGGCAACGGCGCTGTCAACCGTCGCGACACCCAATTCCAGGCAGGCCAGTATATTGGCGAGGGCCTGCCCATAGGTGTCGTGGAAATGCAGCCCCAACTGATCGATCGGCACCTCGGTGGCCACCGTCTGGACCATCGCGCTGGCCTTCGACGGGGTACCGACGCCGATCGTATCGCCGAGACTAATTTCATAGCAGCCCAAGGCCAGTAACTTACTGGCAAGGTCGGCGACCTTGGCCGGATCGATATCGCCTTCATAGGGACAGCCCAAGGCGCAGGATATATAACCCCGCACCCGTATCCCCGCAGCCAACGCGGCTTCACAGACCGGGGCGGCGCGCTCCAGACTTTCGGCGATCGAGCAGTTCGTATTCTTCTGCGAAAACGTCTCCGACGCCGCGCTGAAAGTGGCGATCTCGGTCACCTTAGAGGCCTGGGCCCGTTCGAACCCCTTCATGTTCGGCACTAGCACCGGGTAGACCGTGCCCGGCCGCCGCGTGATGGTGTTGAGTACCGCCTCGCTATCGGCCATCTGCGGCACCCATTTAGGCGACACGAAGGCGCCGGCTTCGACCGCCGGTATACCGGCGTCGGCCAGTCGGTGAATAAGCTCAACCTTGGCCTCGGTCGGCACCATCCCCGGTTCGGCCTGTAAACCGTCGCGGGGACCCACGTCGACAATACGAACCTGTTTCGGCAGCGTCATCTTTGAGGGCTCCGGTTTTGCTCAGCCGCTCTCGACCAACGAGTAAGCGTCATTTGTCGCGAGTGATTCAGCCAAAGGCAATCCCAGCTCCTCGCGAACCATATTCGCGCCTCGCACGATCGACACCATCTTATTGTAGGCATGGCGGCGGCTCATACCCTCGCGGCCCATGCCGCAGTCGGACGACAGGACCAAACGCTCGGCGGGGATATGTTTCAGCGCGCTGCGAATAGAATCGGCGACCTGCTCCGGCCGTTCGACCTGCAGCGAGTGGTGATCGACCACCCCGATAGCGACTTTCTTATCGCTCGAGATCACTGCGCCCGTGGCCTCGAGATCGGCGCCGCCGGCGCTGCAACATTCGAAGGTCACCACGTCCGCATCGACTTTATTGAGCGCCTCCAACGCCGGTTCATAACTCGGTTGGATGGCGAAAATGCGCTGCTGAGCCGGATTGCCCCAACAGGTATGACACCAGACCTCGGTCTTATCGCGCAACCCGCGGACCGTATTGTTGAACACCTCGACCATGAAGTCGGGGTTCAGCACATCGTCGGTTAACCCCTTGGCGGCGAGCAGATGAATTTGCGGCTCTTCCATTTGGATGACCGGACAACCCGCATCGGCCAGTTCGGTTAGCTCTTCGTTGAGCGCGTCGCTGAACGCCCAGATGCATTCGCGCAAATCCTTATAGTGAAAATTACGCACAGCCAGGGCCAGCAGCTCGGCGGTGATGGTGCCGAACTTCACGGGGCGCGTGGTCAACCGCTGGGCGGTCTTCCAAATCGAGGTATACTGCAGATTACCGCGACCGACCGGGCCAACCAGATCTGGCAACACCCGCGCCTCCAACACTTCGTGTAATATTTCCCCACGAACGTTGAGAATGCCAGCGCGGCCGCCTTCCGGCTTATAGGCGTACTCGCCCGAGAACCCGTCCATATGGTTGGGGGCATACGAAAACCAGCTATGACCGCCGACATCCTCGTCGAAACGAGCGTCGCCATCGGTGCAAATATCAAGCCCGGCTGTTTCCTGGTCGCGTAAATAGGCCGAGACCGCGTCGGTGTACTGTTCGCGAAAACGGGCATTGACCATCGCCGTGCGAAAATTACGTTTGCCGAGATTTTCGGTGTACCAGCCAGGGCGCGGCAAGGAACCGATAACACTGGTGGGAAGGACAATATCCTTCGTCGCATTGTACATTTTATGCCCTCGTTTTTATGACTTCGTTGGCCCGCATCATCGCGGTATTTCAACGCCGCCACAAGCGGGCGCCGCTATTCGCTGTCCTTGGCCAACCGCAACAGTTCGACCCCTTCATCGACCTGATCTCCGGCGTTGAAAAAGACATCTGCCACGACCCCGTCGGCGGGCGCGGAAATTGCATGTTCCATCTTCATGGCCTCCAGGATCATCACCGTCTGACCCCGAATCACGCTGTCGCCGGCGGCGACCAATGCTTGCACGACCTTACCGGGCATCGGTGCGGACAGGCCGCCTCCCGCGCCCTCCCCGCGATCGGCTTGCTCTAACGGGACAATATGGGTCAACCGCTGTTGGCGCGGACCATCAGTCAGGATCAGCGTATGGCCATCGCGATAGACCGCGACACCTTCAGGCAATTGTCCCACAGGCAGCGAACTATCGCCGTTCGACAAGTTCGCCTGCCAGCCGCGCCCATCGTTCATCAAGTCGACGGAAATATCCGTATCGCCGTATTGCAACTCCACCCGGTCTCGTGCGGGCAAATTGGGCCGCCAGCTATCGGTAATGTTCCAGGGCGAATGGGCGTCACCGCCACGCAGTACCTGTGAGTGTCCTCGCTCTTCGAGAAGGAATGCCAGAGCGGCCAAAATATTGGCGTTACTCATAGACGCTTCCGTCGGCAGCAACGCCGACCGGTGTTCGGCGATAAAATTGGTGTCAATCTCACCTTCGATGAAGGCCGGGTGTGCCAGCGCGTCGGCCAAGAACGCCTGATTGGTAATCGGGCCAACAAGTTGCAGTTCGCACATCGCCGCGTGGAGGCGATGCAGCGCCGTCTCACGGTCGGGACCGTGGGCGATCATTTTGGCGATCAACGGATCGTACTCGACGGCAATGGAGTCGCCGTTCCTGACGCCGGTATCGATACGAATGCCGTCGCCGGCCGGCCATTGCAAATGTACCAACCTGCCGGCGGCCGGCAGGAAATCGCGCGACGGGTCTTCGGCATAGAGCCGCGCTTCAACGGCATGGCCGGTCTGCGTTATCCTTTCCTGGTTCAGCGGCAACCGCTCACCCGACGCTACCCGCAATTGCCATTCCACCAGATCGGTGCCGGTGATCAACTCGGTCACCGGATGCTCCACCTGCAACCGGGTATTCATCTCCATGAAATAGAACGGCCCGTCGGCGCCGCCCGCTGCGGCATCGACGATGAATTCGACCGTGCCGGCCCCGACATAGTCGATCGATTTCGCCGCGGCGATCGCCGCCGCCCCGATCTCCGCCCGCCGCGCATCGCTCATGCCCGGCGCCGGCGCTTCCTCAATAACCTTCTGGTAACGCCGCTGCAGCGAACAATCGCGCTCGAACAGATGAACCACATTGCCTTGCGTGTCGCCAAACATTTGCACTTCGATATGGCGCGGGCGTTCCAAATACTTTTCGATAATCACCCGGTCGTCGCCGAAGGCGCCTTTTGCCTCGCGTTTGGCAGAGGCCAGCGCATCTGTGAACTCAACCGCGTCTCGGACGATCCGCATGCCCCGGCCACCGCCGCCGGCCGAGGCCTTGATCAATACCGGGAAGCCGATCTTTTTCGCTTCGCCGGCTAAGACCTTCGGGGTCTGATCATCCCCATGGTAACCGGGAACCAGCGGCACCCCGGCGCCTTCCATTGCTGCCTTCGCCGCCGCCTTATCGCCCATGGCGCGGATCGACGCGGCGGAGGGTCCGACGAAGATAATACCGGCCTCCTGACAGGCTTCCGCAAACGCGGCGTTTTCCGACAGGAAGCCATACCCGGGGTGAATAGCCTCGGCGCCCGAATCGCGTGCCGCGCCAAGCACGGCCTCCATATTCAGATAACTTTCAGTCGGGGACGGCGGTCCGACACAAACAGCCTCATCGGCTTCGGCGACATGCATGGCGCCGGCATCGGCCTCGGAATAAACCGCGATGGTGCGAATTCCCATGCGCCGCGCGGTGCGCATCACGCGCACGGCAATCTCGCCCCGATTGGCAATCAGCAAGCTTGAAATCACCGGCCTACTCCTCGCCCGAATCTTGAGTGCCTGACCCGTTCGGCCGGCGCGAAAAACGCATGATTTCGTAAAAGCCGAACAGGAATAACAGAATTCCGATCATCACTTCGACCGCGGTCACCGCGCGGATGGCGTCCGACGCCGGGGTGATATCGCCATACCCCACCGTCGATACGGTGATCAGCGAAAAATACAGACTATCGACAAAGCCAATCGGTTCACGCACGCCGGCGATCAGGAATAACGGCGTCTCGGCGATCCGGTCAGCGATCCGATAGATCATGGCGAACACGATGACATTGAAGGAATAAAGCGTGAAAAATGCAAAAGCCGGTGCAAACAAATGCAGCATGCGTACGAAGAACTGATCGAACAGCAGGCCAGTATCGATCAGGAACACGCAGATCGTACGGCTCATCACGACGATGAAGATCGACGTCAGCGCCATGGCGCCGACCATCGTCGCGCCTGCCTCGACGGGGTCGAGATCAAATGTCGGCACGAAGAAGGTCAGTGCGCTTAAGGTCGAGACCGGAATCAGCCAGGCGAAAATCCGCGACGGATGCTGGCGGTCGACCACATAATCGGCGTAGGCGACCCGGCGAATTTCGCTGCGATGCCACCATGCGCCGATCAGGAAGGCGAAAATCGGCATTAAATAACCAACCACGAAGGCCCATGGCTGCACGGTGGGGAAGTTCTCGACCGCTAGAAAAAAATACACGCAAGTGTAGATCGCCAGTGAATTGGCGAACGACAACACGAAAAACCGGCTGCCCGGAAACAACCATAGAAATGCCCCGGCAGCCGCGAACACGGCGACCAGGACCATCACGGTCAGCAGCCCAAAACTCTCGGTCACACCAACGGCGATAAGCAGCACCGTGAACGCGGAAAAGACCACAGCGCGGACCCATTGCCGATAGGGCATACGGGCCGGGGTTATTTGCGCTGCCATGCCGCCGGCCGCTTTTCCAGGAACGCGCGAACGCCCTCTTTGCCTTCCGCCGCGGCGCGTACCCGGGCGATATGCTGGGCGGTATCCTCAATCATGGTGCTATCGACCGGCCCGGCGGTAACCCGGCGGATCAGATCCTTGCTTTCGGCGATCGCCATGGGCCCGTTCCGCAGCAGCGCGGCAATAAAATCATCAACCGCCGCATCGAGTTGGTCCGGTTTCGTCACCATATGAACCAGACCAATCCGTTCCGCTGCGACCCCATCGAACCGTTCCGCGGTGAGGAAGTATCGCCGCGCGTTATGCGCGCCCATGGCCGCGACCACATAGGGGCTGATGGTCGAGGGCGTGAGGCCTAGGCGTGCTTCGGAGAGGCAAAAAATCGCCGCTTCGGACGCGATTGCGATATCGCAGCAGGCGACCAAGCCGACGCCGCCGCCGAAGGTCGCGCCCTGAACCCGGGCGATGGTCGGCTTCGGCAAATCGTTCAAATGCTGCAGCATGGCCGCCAACGCACGGGCGTCGGCAAGGTTTTCCGCATCGCCATAGTCGGCCATGCGCCGCATCCATTCCAGATCGGCGCCGGCGGAGAAGCTTTTACCCTCGCCCAACAGAACCACCACCCGCACAGACGCGTCATTACCGACACGCTCCAACGCCTCGGTGAAGGCGGCGATGATGGCGTCGTCGAAAGCGTTGTGCTTTTCCGGCTGCGCCAATATCAAGCGCGCCACGCCGCCGTCGATTTCGACTTTCAGATTGTCGCTGCTCATGGCCATCTACATCCGAAATATGCCGAACTTGGTCGGCTCGATGGGCGCGTTGAGAGAGGCCGAGATACTCAAACCGAGCACCCGGCGGGTATCGGCAGGATCGATGATTCCGTCATCCCACAGCCGCGCGCTGGCATAGTAGGGATGACCTTCGACTTCGTACTGATCGTGGATCGGCTGCTTGAACGCGGTCTCTTCGGTGTCGCTCCAACTCTCGCCGCGCGCCTCCAGCCCATCGCGGCGCACTTGGGCCAACACATTCGCCGCCTGCTCGCCGCCCATCACCGAAATGCGCGCATTGGGCCACATCCACAAGAACCGCGGACCATAGGCGCGGCCGCACATGCCATAATTGCCGGCGCCGAAACTGCCGCCGATAATCACGGTGAATTTCGGCACATTGGCGCAGGCCACCGCCGTCACCAGCTTGGCGCCATCCTTTGCGATACCGCCGGCCTCATATTTCTTGCCGACCATGAAGCCGGAGATGTTCTGCAGGAAGACCAGAGGAATGCCGCGCTGGCAGCACAGCTCGATGAAGTGCGCGCCCTTCAGCGAGGATTCGGAAAACAGGATGCCGTTATTGGCGATGATGCCGACCGGATAACCATGGATATGGGCAAAGCCGGTGACGAGCGTTTCACCATAGAGCGCCTTGAACTCATCGAGCTCACTGCCATCGACGATCCGCGCGATGATCTCACGCACGTCATAGGGCTTGCGGGTATCGGCCGGCACCACGCCGTAAATATCATCTGGCGCATAAAGCGGCTCCGCCGGCTCGCGGGTTTCCAGCGTGACCGTCTTCGGCCGGTTGAGATTGCCGACGATTTTGCGCACCAGCGCCAGCGCATGGGTATCGTCATTGGCCATATGGTCGGTCACGCCGCTGACCCGGGCGTGGACGTCGGCGCCGCCGAGTTCTTCGGCGCTCACCACCTCGCCAATCGCGGCCTTCACCAAGGGCGGGCCGGCGAGGAAGATGGTTCCCTGATCTTTGACGATGATGCTTTCATCGGCCATCGCCGGCACATACGCGCCGCCGGCGGTGCATGAGCCCATCACGGCGGCGATCTGCGGGATGCCCTGGGCGGACATGGTCGCCTGGTTATAGAAGATGCGGCCGAAATGGTCCCGGTCGGGAAAGATACCAGCCTGCTGCGGCAGGTTCGCGCCACCGGAATCCACCAGGTAAATACACGGCAGGTTGTTCTCGCGGGCGATCTCCTGGGCCCGCAGATGCTTTTTAACCGTCATCGGGTAGTAGGTGCCGCCTTTGACCGTCGCATCGTTGACCACGACGACGCATTCGCGCCCCGAAACCCGGCCGATGCCGGTGATGATACCGCCGGCCGGAATGACATCGTCATACATCTCGTAGGCAGCGAACTGGGAAAACTCCACAAAGGGCGATCCCTCATCGAGCAACACGCGCACACGATCACGCGGCAGCAGTTTACCCCGCGACAAATGACGTTCGCGCGACCGCTCGCCGCCGCCGCTCTCGATGACCGCGACTTTGTCGCGCAGATCGCCGACCACCGTTTGCATCGCCTGTCGGTTTACGCCGAAACCTTCCGATTTCGGGTCGATCGCCGATTTCAATATGGTCATCGCACGGCCCCCACTGCCGATCGGGAGGCCTTGCCTGACAAGAATGTCGTGCTATAGGAGCGCCCATGGAACTGCCGAACAAAGTCGAGATCGAAACCGCTGCGAAAACCGTCTATGCGGCCATGCCGCCGACCCCGCAATATGCCTGGCCGCTGCTGGCCGAACGCACCGGCGCGTCGGTTTGGGTCAAGCACGAGAACCATTCGCCGATCGGCGCGTTCAAGGTGCGCGGCGGCTTGGTCTATATGTCTGGCCTGCGCGCCAGCCAGCCCAATTGCACCGGCGTCATCGCCGCGACACGGGGTAATCACGGCCAGTCGATCGCCTTCGCCGCCCGCGCTAACTGCCTTAACGCTGTTATTGTGGTGCCCGGGGGGAACTCGCAGGAGAAGAACGCGGCGATGCAGGCGCTCGGCGCGGAACTGATTGTTCACGGCCATGACTTTCAAGAGGCCTACGAATATTCCTACGAGCTGGCCGATGAACGCGGACTGACCCTGGTACCGTCCTTCGCCGAAGATCTGGTGTCCGGCGTTTCCACCTACGCCCTGGAGATGCTCAACGCGGCGCCCGATCTCGATACGCTCTACGTCTCCATCGGCCTCGGCTCGGGCATCTGCAGTTGTATCGCCGCCCGCGAGGCGCTGGGCCTGACCACAAAGATCGTCGGCGTGGTGGCTGAAAACGCGCCCTGCTATGCGCTGTCCTTCGACCAGGGAAAACCGGTCTCGACCAACAGCGCCGATACGCTGGCTGACGGGCTGGCTTGCCGGGTTCCGGACGCCGAGGCGGTTGCGGTGATCAACCGGTACGCCGAGCGCATCGTCACCGTCGATGAGGCCGAAATCAAAGCCGCTATGCGCCACTACTTCACTGACACCCACAATGTCGCCGAGGGCGCCGGGGCGGCGCCTCTGGCCGCACTGCTTCAGGAGCGCGAACAGGCGCGCGGCCAAACCGTCGGTCTGGTCCTGTCGGGCGGCAATGTGGATCGCGACCTGTTTCAAAATATCCTCGCCGAAGTCGATTGACTAGAAACCTTCGGTGACGAGCCACTCGTCGAGGATCTCGAAGCGGTCGACTCCCCAGAACGGTTCACCATCGGCAATCACGAAGGGCGAGCCGAAGACGCCCTTTTTAATCGCCGCCTCGGTCTCGTCGACCAGTCTTTGCTTGACCGCCGGGTCGTCCAGCGCGTCCATCATGTCCTTCTGGTCGATGCCGACGCTGGCGGCCACCCGGGCCACGCTGGCCGGCGCGGAAATATCCTCATTTTTGGCGAGCGCCGCCGTATAGAGCGCCATGGCCAATCCCTTGGCCTGTCCCGGGTCTTTATCCTTCACCCAGTAAAACGCCCGCGACGCGGCGGTCGGCGAAAACGGGTGCACATCGGGAAATTTAAAATCCACGCCGTAGTAGCGGCAGACCCGCGCGGCATCGAGGCGCAGGTAATCGCCTTTGATCGGCAGTTCGGTCATGGGCTTGGCGCCGGTCAGCTTAAACGCGGATCCCAACAGAATCGGGTGCCAGTCGGTCTTGCGATCGTACCGCTCGGCGATATTGTCGATCAGATGGGCACCAACATAGCCGTATGGGCTGTTGAAATCGAAATAGAATTCGAGTGGTGTATCGCTCATTTTATCTCCCCCAAATGGTCTTCGCGCTGGGCGAATAATAGTTGATGTTGTTCATAGCCTGAGTCTTCATGCTGCGCCTGCTATTTCACGGGAAATCACCAGTTTTTGGATTTCCGACGCGCCTTCATAGATCTGCGTCACCCGAACATCGCGGTAGATACGCTCCACCGGGAAATCCTGCAAATAGCCATAACCGCCATGGATCTGAATGGCGTCGGAGCAAACCCGCTCGGCCATCTCCGATGCAAAGAGTTTGGCCATTGCCGCCTCTTCGACGCATTTCTCGCCTCGGTCGCGTAAATCAGCGGCGTGTAGATACATTTGCCGGGCAACCGAAATATTGGTCTTCATCTCGGCGAGTTTGAAAGCAATCGCCTGATGCTCGATGATTTTTTGACCAAAGGTCTCGCGTTCTTTCGCGTAGGCCACCGCATGTTCAAAGGCCGCGCGCGCCATGCCCACCGCCTGAGCGGCGATGCCGATGCGGCCGCCTTCCAAATTCGACAGGGCGATGGCGTAGCCCTGCCCTTCTTCTCCAAGCAGTAAATCGGGTGTGACTTCCACATTGTCCAGCGTAATCGCGCAGGTTTCCGACGAACGCTGCCCCAGCTTTTGTTCGACCCGGGTCACCGTATAGCCCGGTGCGTCGGTCGGCACGATGAAGGCGCTGATACCCTTCGAGCCGGCTGCCGGGTCGGTTACGGCGAAGGTGATTGCGACGCCAGCCTTGCTGCCGGTGCTGATGAATTGCTTGGCGCCATTGAGAACATATTTATTGCCGACCTTCTCCGCTCGCGTGGTGATCGCGCCGGCGTCCGATCCGGTATGGGGCTCGGTCAGCATGAAAGCGCCCAGCATCTCACCGGTCGCCAATTGTTCGAGAAAATTCTTCTTCTGATCGTCCGACCCAAATTTATGAATCGGCATGCACACAACCGAGTTCTGCACCGCCATAATGGTCGAGCAACCACCGTCACCGGCGGAAATTTCCTCGACCACCAAGGCCAACTCCGTATTCCCCAGTCCGGCACCGCCCCATTCCTCGGGCACCTGCACGCCCATGAGACCAAGCGCGCCCATACCCTTTACCGCGTCATCGGGAAATATCGCCTCGCGGTCCCACCGCGCGGCGTTCGGCGCTAATTGCTCGGCGGCGAACTGGCGCGCCATGTCGCGCATTATGACTTGTTCGTCAGTCAGCAACACTCGCCGCCTCCGCTGGTGCCGCCACCAAATCAATGGCGCCACCATCCGGGTTGATCGCACAAAGCCGACCGCCCGCCAAATCCACCCACCAGCCGTGAAGCGTAAGGTTTCCGGCACGTATCTGCGCATCGACCCACGGAAAGCTCCGCAGGTTTTTCAGCGAAATTCGGATACCGTCATGCTCGACCGTTTGCTGCTCCGGAACGCCCGCATCGGCCGTGTGGTGGCAGGCATCCGCCGCAATTTCCATCCAAGGCGCTATAAAATCACGCTCGATCGGGGTGCCGGCAGCCGACTGACGCAGCGCCGCAATACCGCCGCAAGACGAATGGCCGAGGATGACGATATGACGGACTTCGAGGTCGCGCACAGCAAACTCCAACGCCGCACTCGTGCTGTGATGATTGGAATCCGGATTGTAGGGTGGCACCAGATTAGCTACATTGCGCACGGTGAATAAATCACCCGGTTCCGCGCCGAGCAACAGCGCGGGGTCGACCCGCGAGTCCGAACAGGCGATCACCAAAACTTGGGGCGACTGACCGCGCTCACTCAATTCGCGCATGCGCTGCGGCTGCTGCTCGTAATAGCGTTTCCGAAAGGCGCGAAACCCGTCGATCAAATCGTCGATTTCGCGTGCGCTTACCTGTGAACCCGTTGACTGCATAATATTTTCCACCGCACTCTTGCGCCCTACCAGGCGACTATCTTGCCCTTGTAATCGACAAATCGGCCGCTGTCCGCAAGGCTCAACGCCGCCAACACTTGGCGAATACCCTTCACGCTCTTCTTGGGCGATAGGCTCGCCATCATGCCGGTCATATCGGTGCGCACATAACCCGGGTGCAAGGCCACCGACGCGATGCCGCGTTCGCGCCATTGCGGTTCGCACTCCCGGTACTTCGCGTTCAAAAGGCCTTTGGAATCGCCGTACAAATAGCCACCCTTGCCACCGAGACGACCGGAGCCTTGCGTACTCGACATCACGGCAATTTTTTTCTGATCGCTGGCGGCGACATTGTCCAACAGGGCTGTGGCGACCAGGATCGGCGCCTCGGCATTAATCCGAAATGTTTCCTTGCGGGTCGTTTCGTCGCCCTCCCCACGGCTGCCGATCACCCCGGCATTATAGATCAGCACGTCGATCGGTGTGTCGTTCAATGCGACAGCAAGGTTGGCGATATCGTCATCGCTGCAAACATCCAGGGAATAGAGGTTTACGTCGCCCGCTAACGCGCCGAGCTTCCCTGGAAGCGCCAGGCTGCGTGTCGTAGCATGCACCTGCCATCCCGCTTCGCCATATTGGCGCGCCAGTTCAAGGCCGATCCCCCGGCTGGCGCCGATGACCATCACACTGGGCATGGGCTCACCACGGAACTTCGTTACCCTGCCAGTCGAGGAACTTGCCGTATTCGTCCGAACGCAGGCTGCTGAGAATGCGCCTCATGCCGCGCACACTGTCGGCGACCGGGACGGAAGCGCCGGCACCACCCATATCGGTCTGCACCCAACCGGGATGGAAGATCACCGACTTGATGCCGCGCTCGCGCCATTGCGGCTCGACCTCTCGATAACGATCATTGAGCGCCGCCTTCGACGCGCCATACACGTTGCTCGGCGTCGGCCCGCCGTTTCGCGATCCCATATGGCTGGTCAGAATGGCGAGCTTCTTCTCGCCGCTTCGTTTGACCGCCGGCAATAGGGCGTTAATGACATTAAACGGTGCTTCGGCGTTGATGGTCAGCACCTCATCACGGCTCATACCGGTTCCATAGACGCCGGCGTTGTGGATCAGGAGATCAAGGTCGCGGTCGGCGAAGGCCAACGCCAGTTGATTGATCTGGTCGGCGTCGGTCACATCCAGCGCGTGCAGGGTGACATTGCCCGCCACTTGCCCCAGCGCGCCCGGCGCATCGATCGTGCGGGTAGTTGCGTGAACTTCCCATCCATCCGCCGCGGCATAGGCTTCGGCAAAGCCAAGCCCAATACCCCGGCTGGCGCCAATGATCATAACGCTAGGCATATTCTCTTCCCCTTCTATGCGTCGCGCCGGCGGGCGGTCGCTTCGATTTCGATTTTGATCCGCGGATCGATCAGCTGAGCGACCACGGCCGTCGCCGCAGGCGGTGTGGCCCCCAGATGGCGCTTAAATACCGGCGCCAGAATTCCGAAATCCGCGGCATCGGACAGGTAGTAACGCACCCGCACCACGTCGGCGAGCGAACAGCGCGCCCGCGCCAAAACCTCGATAATATTGCTGAACGCCTGATCGGCCTGCTCGGCCACATCATCGGCGATCGACATGGTGGCGTAATCAAAGCCGGTGGTCCCGGCGACATGCACATAATCGTCGTCGACAACGGCCCGGCAATAACCCGCCGCGTTCTCGAATTCGGAATTCGAACTAATCCGCCGCACGTCAGCCATGGCCTATTTGATCTCCAACTGGTTGCCCGGCAAAACGCTAGCGTCGAACGTGCGCGCGAACAGTCCCTTGGTACGCCATATCAGCATCTCACCGTCGCGCAAAACTTGGTAGCAGGTCTCGCCCGTGCTCGACCACCAGGAACAATATTCGTCTTCCGTCACCCACCAGCGGCCTTCGTCGCGCACGGTACCCGCCGCGTCATAGGCGGTGGTGCCATCGGGCCGGAAGAGCTGGCGATAAGGCGTGCCGGCCCACACGCCGACCACCGTATTGCCGTCGATCCATTGTTTGATTTCGGCACCGCTCAGCCGATCGGGCATGGCCAGTGCCGGTCCGGCGAGACCGATCAACAGAAGTAGGGCTATAAAAAATCGGCTCACTTGCTTTCCTCGAACAGTTCACGGCCGATCAGCATGCGGCGAATTTCCGAGGTGCCGGCGCCGATCTCATACAGCTTGGCATCGCGCAACAACCGGCCGGTCGAGGTTTCGTTGATATAGCCCATGCCACCGAGCGCCTGGATCGCGTCGAGCGCCATCAGGGTTGCCTTTTCCGAAGCGTAGAGGATGGCGCCGGCGGCATCTTTGCGGGCGGTCTCGCCGCGATCGCAAGCCTTGGCGACGGCATACACATAGGCTTTGCAGGCGTTCATGGTGGTGTACATGTCGGCCAGCTTGCCCTGCATCAGCTGAAAGCTGCCGATCGGCTGGCCGAACTGCCGGCGCTCGTGCACGTAGGGCACCAC
>JABDJY010000471.1 GCA_013003285.1 Alphaproteobacteria bacterium
GGCATCAATATGGTGATGGGCATGTTGTTAAATTCCTACGCCGAAGTTTCCGATTAGCCGCGATAGGTGACGTTTTTGGCGGCCGTAACGATGTCGCCGGTTTGCGGCAACGCCAATTTTTCCAAATTGGCCGCATAGGGCATGGGCACATCAGCGCCATGCACCCGCGCCACCGGCGCGTCGAGCCAGTCGAAGGCTTGTTCCATCATCAACGCCGCCATCTCCGATCCAATGCCGGCGAAGGGCCAGCCCTCCTCGACCGAGACCAGCCGGTTGGTCTTCTTGACCGATTCAACAATGGTGGCCGTATCGAGCGGGCGCAGGGTGCGCAAATCAATCACCTCGGCGGAAATGCCTTCCGCGGCCAAAGCATCGGCGGCTTCGAGCGCACGGGCGACCATGATGGAGAATGCGACGATGGTCACGTCGCTGCCTTCGCGCACCACCTTGGCTTTGCCGATCGGCACGGTGAAATCCTTGTCGGTCGGCACATCGAAGCTCTGACCGTAGAGCAGTTCGTTTTCCAGGAAGATGATCGGGTTGGGATCGCGGATCGCCGATTTCAGCAGGCCCTTGGCATCGGCACCGGAATAAGGTGCGACCACCTTGAGACCCGGGCAATGGGCGTACCAGCTGGCATAGCATTGCGAATGTTGCGCGCCGACCCGCGAAGCGGCGCCATTGGGGCCGCGAAAGACGATCGGTGCACCCATCTGGCCGCCCGACATGTACAGGGTTTTGGCCGCTGAATTAATGATTTGGTCGATCGCCTGCATGGCGAAGTTGAAGGTCATGAACTCGACGATCGGCTTGAGGCCCGACATGGCCGCGCCGACCCCGACCCCGGCAAAGCCCTGTTCGGTAATGGGCGTATCGATCACCCGCTGATCGCCGAACTCCTCCAACAATCCCTGGCTTACCTTGTAGGCGCCCTGATATTGCGCGACTTCCTCGCCCATCAGAAACACCGCATCATCACCGCGCATCTCTTCGGCCATGGCGTCGCGCAGCGCTTCGCGGAGGGTTATTTCCTGGGTCTCGCCGGTATAGGCCTCTTCGGTGGGTGCTTGGGCGACCGGAGCGGGCGTTGCAACGGCAGCAGCGTCATGGCCGTTTCCGGCCGGCGCTTCTACAACCGCCGGCGCGGCAGGGGCTGCGGCAACCGGTGCCGGCGCGGCGATGTCGGCGGCGTTTTCGCCCTCTTCCAGAATCACCGCGATGGGCGTGTTTACCGCCACATCTTCGGCGCCTTCGGGAACCAGGATCTTGCCGAGAATACCCTCATCGACGGCTTCCACTTCCATGGTCGCCTTGTCGGTTTCGATTTCGGCAATCACGTCGCCGGGCGCGATGCTATCGCCTTCGGCCTTGAGCCAACGGGCAAGGTTACCCTCGGTCATGGTCGGCGAAAGGGCCGGCATGAGAACTTGAACGCTCATGAGAAGGTTTCCTTATGCGCGATGAGCTTAGACGCCATCGTTAAGACTCAGGCTTCGAGCAGAATGTCGGTGTAGAGTTCCGACGGATCGGGTTCGGGGCTGGTTTGGGCGAACTCGGCAGCCTCGTTGATGACCTCGCGCACTTCGCGGTCGAAGGCTTTGAGATCGTCTTCCGTGGCGTCGCCGCGCTCGATCAGGAGGGTTTTAAGCGTATCCAACGGGTCTTTCTCGGTACGGATCTTCTGCACCTCTTCCTTGGTGCGGTACTTCGCCGGATCGGACATGGAATGGCCGCGATAGCGATAGGTCTGCATTTCCAAGATAAATGGGCCGTTGCCCCCGCGCACATAGGCTATCGCACTGCGCGCCGCGGCATTAACCGCGCGGACATCCATACCGTCGGGCTGTTCGCCGGGAATCCCGTAGGCCTGACCCCGTTGCCATAACTGGGTGCCGGCCGAGGCCCGCTCGACCGAGGTACCCATGCCATAGCGATTATTCTCGATGATGTAGATCACCGGCAATTTCCACAAGGCGGCAATATTAAAGCTCTCGTAGACCTGCCCCTGGTTCGCCGCGCCATCGCCGAAATAAGTCAGGCAGACGCCGTTATCCTGGCGGTATTTGTGGGAAAACGCGATGCCGGTGCCCAACGGCACATTGGCGCCGACGATGCCGTGGCCGCCGTAGAAGTTCTTTTCCTTCGAGAACATGTGCATCGACCCGCCCTTGCCCCGCGAGTAACCGCCGCTGCGGCCGGTCAGTTCCGCCATAACGCCACGCGGTTCCATGCCGCAGGCCAGCATATGGCCGTGGTCGCGATAGGTTGTGATGCGCTTGTCGCCCTCTTTTGTGGCGGCCTCAAGCCCCACGACAACCGCCTCCTGACCGATGTAAAGGTGGCAGAACCCGCCGATTAACCCCATGCCATAGAGCTGACCGGCCTTTTCCTCGAATCGCCGGATCAGCAGCATCTCACGGTAGAACTCTGTCAGTTCTTCCCCGGAAATGTTTGGTTTCTTTGTGGTTTTTCTGGCGGCCA
>JABDJY010000487.1 GCA_013003285.1 Alphaproteobacteria bacterium
CTCTTTGTCTTTGTTTATATCGGCGTCGTCGCCGGATTTGCCGCCGGCGCCGTGATCGCCTGGTCGTCGTCGGCGCGTCACCGCCGGGCCCGCCAACGCAAGGCAGAGGGCAAGACCGATGCGGCGACGCGCACCCACCGCAAGCCTGCACCCGAGACGGGAAAAGGCGCCGGCGCCACGCCCCCCGCCGTCATCGATTGAGTGCGGCCATGCGCACGGTCAGCGCCAGCGAGGTCGAGGCCGGGCTTGGCTATGGCGATCTTATCGAGGCTTTGCGCGCCGCCTTTAGGCGTGAGACCCAAGTGCCCCTGCGCCACCACCATACGATTCCCACCGGCGGCCGCGAAGCGACATTGCTGTTGATGCCCGCCTGGAACGCGCCCGATCCGGCGCCAGCCCATCTTGGAGTCAAAGTCGTTACCGTCTATCCCGATAATTCGGCCCGAGATCTGCCGTCAGTGATGGGCACCTATCTATTGCTCGATGGATCGACCGGCGTGCCCGTTGCCTCGATCGATGGGCCAGCCTTGACCGCGCGACGCACCGCCGCGGCGTCGGCGCTGGCAGCCGATTATTTGGCGCGGCCCGACGCCGAAACTCTGCTTATCGTGGGCACCGGCCGGCTCGCCGCTTGCTTGGCCGAGGCGCACGCCACGGTGCGGCCGCTGCGCCGCACGGTGATTTGGGGCCGCGACCATGACAAAGCCGAGCGGCTTGCCCGCCGATTGGACAGCGACGCTCACCCTGTCACAGCGTCAGGCGATCTGGCGGTTGCCGCCGGAGAGGCGGATATCATTTGCTGCGCCACCACGTCGCGCGATCCGCTGATATTTGGCGCCTGGCTGAAGGGGGGCACCCATGTCGATCTGGTCGGTGGGTTTCGCCCCGACATGCGCGAGGCCGACGATGACGTTATCCGACGCGGCCGGATTTTCGTCGATACCCGCGCCGGCGCCCTGGCGGAGGCCGGCGATATAACCCAGCCGATCGCGGCGGGGTTTTTGGACGCCGACGATATCGCCGGTGATCTGTTTGGCCTGTGCCGGGGAGAACGGGCCGGCCGCCAATCGCCGGACGAAATTACGGTGTTCAAATCGGTCGGCAGCGCGCTGGAGGATTTAGCTGCCGCGGAATTGCTGGTTGCTGGAGGGGCGTCATGACGGTAACGGCCGACCAGATCCGCGACTGGCTGTGCGATAGCGCCTTGCCGCTTTGGAGCAGTGCGGGGCGCGACGCCGATGCGGGTGGCTTTATCGATGATCTAAGCCTGGCGGGCGATCCGATCCAAGGCGCGCCGAAGCGCCTGCGGGTGCAGGCCCGCCAGATCTATGTGTATAGCCATGCCGATCTGCTGGGCTGGACACCGGGGCCGGGGTCGGGGCAGGTCTCGCCGTTGGAATCCGCCGCCAGTGGTTTCGATTTCATAGCCGGCCATTTCTGGCGCGACGATCCCGGTGGGTTCGTCTACGCCACCGACCGGTACGGGGCGGTCACCGATCCGCGGATTGAACTGTACGACCAGGCCTTCGCGCTGTTCGCCTGCGCCTGGTATTTTCGCGCCTCGGGTGAGGCTCGGGCGAAAACAGCGGCCGAGCGCTTGTTGGGATTTATCGACAGCCATTTGGCGGATAGGGCCGAAGGTGGTTATTTCGAGAACCTGTCGCGCGATCTGCCGCGCCGCCAGAACCCCCATATGCATCTACTGGAAGCGCTGTTGGCGCTGCATCATGCCACCGGTAGCGACGTGGCATTAGGCCATGCGCGCAAACTGGTCGATTTATTCCGCCAAAGCCTGTTCGACCAGGACAGCGGCACGCTGGGCGAATTCTTCGATGCCGACTGGCGTCCGGTGGAAGGAACGGCGGGCCAAATCGTCGAACCCGGACACCATTACGAATGGAGCTGGCTGCTGCATCACTATGGCGCGGTGACCGGCGACGATTGCGAGCATGAGGCCGATTTGCTGTATCGCTTCGCCGAACAGCAGGGCATCGACCGCGATTCCGGCCCGACCGAGGGCCTGGTCTTCGATTCTGTGCTGCGCCGCGGTGTCGATTTGGACGACAATAAACGCCTCTGGGGGCAGACCGAGGCGATTAAGGCACAGACCGCGCGGCTGGAGTTCACTGGCGATACAGCCGCCGGCGCGCGCCTCGACACGCTGCTCGACCGCTTGTTCGCGTGTCATATGATGGGCGAAACCGGCCTGTGGCGCGAACATTTAGAGCGCGACGGCACGCCGCTGCGCGATACGGTGCCGGCAACGTCGCTATACCATCTGTTTCTGGCGCTCACCGAGGTTTTGCGCGTGCGCGACGGTATAACGTCACTCTAGCGGTCGGGCTGCCGCTTTGCTAGAACCGCGCCGGCTCTAATCGTCAGACCATGCCGAGAAAGACACTTGCCGATGTTGCCTGAGAACCCGATCTTCGTTGCCCTCGATACGCCGGACTTGGTCCAAGCCGCCGCGTGGGCCGAGGCTGTGCGCCCGTGCGTGGGCGGCGTCAAATTGGGGTTGGAATTCTTCAACAGCAACGGGCCCGACGGGGTGCGGCGGATCGTCGATCTGGGCCTGCCGGTTTTCCTCGATCTGAAGTTTCATGACATTCCCAATACGGTGGCTGGCGCGGTGCGCGCTGTTGCCGGTCTGGGCGCGGCGATCGTCAATGTGCATGCCAGCGGCGGTAGCGCCATGTTGCGGGCCGCGGCCGAGGCAGCAGCCGACCATGGCGCCGATCGTCCCCTGGTCATCGCCGTCACCGTGCTAACCAGCCTCGACGACCAGGATCTTGCCGGGGTCGGTCAAATGGGACCGGCGGCCGCTCAGGTCGAGCGCCTGGCGCGGCTGACCCAATCCTGCGGCCTCGACGGCGTGGTGTGTTCGCCGGCCGAGATCGCCACCTTGCGCGCGGCCTGCGGCGATGATTTCCGCCTGATTGTTCCCGGCATTCGACCGGCCTGGGCCAGCACGGGTGATCAGAAGCGGATCATGACACCGCGCGAGGCACGCGACCTGGGGGCGACAATTTTGGTGATCGGCCGACCGATCACCGGCGCTGACGACCCCGCCGCCGCCGCGGTGCGTATCATGGAAGAGTTGGAGATTACCTGATGACGGTTGCGGCGAAAATTTGCGGCATCAAAGACCCCGTGGCGATGCAAACCGCCATCGATGGTGGTGCGGCCTATGTGGGCCTGGTTTTCTATCCCCAGAGCCCGCGCGCGGTGACGCCGGGTACGGCGGCGAAGCTGGCTGCGCTGGTGCCCGAGGGGGTGACCAAGGTCGGTCTGTTTGTCGATGCCGACAATGCCCAGATCGCCCGTGTGCTGGAGGAAGTCTCCCTCGATATGCTGCAGCTCCATGGCAATGAGACGCCGGAGCGGTGTACCGATATCCGCAACCGGTTCGGCCGGCCGGTGATGAAAGTGATCAAGGTCGCGACCCTGGATGATGTGAATTCCGCCAATGATTATTGCGATTTGGTCGATTGGCTGATGTTCGACGCCAAACCGCCCTCGTCGATGACCAATGCGCTGCCCGGCGGCAATGCCGTCCAATTCGATTGGACCTTGCTGGCCGGCTGGAATTGGCCGGTGCCGTGGATGCTCGCTGGCGGGTTGGTGGCGGATAATGTCGCCGAAGCGGTTTCTCGGTCGGGAGCGGCGGTGGTCGACGTATCATCGGGCGTCGAATCGGCGCCGGGCAAGAAGGACCCGGCCGAGATCACGCGTTTCCTTGCGGCCGTGGCAGAGCTGTAGGTGGGCCAACTGGCTTATGTCCTGTCAGCGCGTGCTGATGTATAACCCGGCGCATTATGACTATTGAACGTCCCAACAGCTATCGGTCCGGCCCCGACGGAAAGGGCCATTTCGGCATTTTTGGCGGCCGCTATGTCGCCGAGACGCTGATGCCGCTCATCCTCGAGGTCGAAAAGGCCTATGAGGCGGCCAAGGCCGACCCGGCCTATCAGGCCGAGCTCGACGATTATCTGAAACATTATGTCGGCCGGCCCAGCCCGCTGTACCACGCCTCGCGCCTGACCGAACATTGCGGCGGTGCCAAGATCTATTTTAAGCGCGACGAGCTCAACCACACCGGCGCCCATAAGATCAACAATTGCATGGGCCAGATCCTGCTGGCGCGGCGCATGGGTAAAAAACGCATCATCGCCGAGACCGGGGCGGGTCAGCATGGGGTGGCGACAGCTACCGTCTGCGCCCTGTTCGGGCTTGAATGCGTTGTCTATATGGGCGCCACCGACATCGAGCGTCAGGCCCCCAATGTATTCCGCATGAAGCTGTTGGGCGCCGAAGTGCGGCCGGTCACCAGCGGTACGGCGACCCTGAAGGATGCCATGAACGATGCATTGCGCGACTGGGTCGCCAATGTGGATAGCACGTATTATTTGATCGGCACTGTGGCCGGGCCGCACCCCTATCCGGCGATGGTGCGCGACTTTCAACGGGTGATCGGCGTGGAAGTGCGCGAACAGATGATGGCGGCCGAGGGCCGGCTGCCGGATACGCTGGTGGCGTGCATCGGTGGCGGGTCGAACGCCATCGGCCTGTTCCATGATTTCCTCGACGAGCCTGACATCGACATCATCGGCGTCGAAGCGGCCGGGCACGGGCTGGAGAGCGGCGAACATGCGGCATCGCTGACCGGCGGACGCCCCGGCGTGCTGCATGGCAACCGGACTTATCTACTGCAGGATGGCGACGGCCAAATTCAAGACGCGCACTCGATCTCGGCCGGCCTCGACTATCCCGGCATCGGCCCGGAACATTCCTGGCTGCATGAGAGCGGGCGGGTGAATTATGTATCGGTGACCGATAGCGAGGCGCTGGAGGCCTTCCAGCTTTGCAGTCGTCTCGAAGGCATCATTCCGGCGTTGGAGCCGGCCCACGCCCTGTCCCATGTGGCCAAGATCGCCCCCGACCTGCCGGCCGACCATCTGCTGGTGATGAATATGTGCGGGCGCGGCGACAAGGATGTGTTCACGGTCGCCGCCGCACTGGGAGAAGAGCTATGAGCGCCCCGACCGGTGCCCCAACCCATGCGGCGACCAGCGGGCGCATCGAGGCGCGATTCGCCGCCTTGGCGGCGGAAGGCCGCGCGGCGTTCATCCCCTTCATCATGGCGGCCGACCCCACGGTGGCGGCGACCCGCGATATTCTCAAAGGCCTGCCGGCGGCCGGCGCCGATATCATCGAACTGGGCGTGATTTTCTCCGATCCCATGGCCGACGGCCCGGCGATCCAAGCCGCCGGTCTGCGCGCCAAGGCGGGCGGTGCCACTTTGCGGCAAACCTTGGAAATCGTGCGCGAATTTCGTACCGGTGACGACACCACGCCGATCATCCTGATGGGCTACTACAATCCGTTCTATATTTACGGCGTCGAGGCGTTTCTCGCCGACGCGAAAGAAGCGGGGGTGGATGGGCTGATCATCGTCGATCTGCCGCCGGAAGAAGATAGCGAACTCTGCCTGCCGGCACTGGACGCGGGTATGCATTTTGTGCGCTTAGCAACGCCGACTACCGACGATCAACGCCTGCCGGCGGTGCTCGAGCATACATCGGGATTTATCTACTATGTGTCGATCGCCGGCATCACCGGCACCGCTTCGGCGACCCAGGACGCCATTCAGGCCGCTGTGACCCGGCTGAAAAGCCACACCGACTTGCCGGTGGCCGTTGGCTTCGGCATCCGGACGCCGGAACAAGCGGCCGCCGTCGCGCAAGTCGCCGATGCGGCCGTGGTGGGGTCGGCCATCGTGCAATTAATCGCCGACAATCTCGATGAGAACGGTCAACCGACGGCCGGTCTGGTCGATACCGTGCTCGATTTTGCCCGCGCCCTGGCCGACGGCGTGCACGGCGCCCGGCGGCGAGCAGCGGAATAGGCCCGGTATGAGCTGGCTCACAAACTTCGTTCGCCCCAAGATTCAGGCGCTGGTCGGCAAGAAGGACGTGCCGGAAAACTTATGGCACCGCTGTCCGTCCTGCGACCAGATGCTGTTCCATCGCGAACTCACCGACAATCTGCATGTCTGCCATCACTGCAATTGCCATATGCGCATTTCCGCCGTGACCCGGCTGGAGATGCTGTTCGACGACGGCGAATTTGAGCGGGCCAAAGTACCGCCAGTGACCGCTGATCCGTTAAAATTCCGCGATACCAAGCGCTACACCGATCGGTTGCGCGAGGCCGAGAACAAGGCGTCCGAGGACGAGGCGATTATCGTCGCCAGCGGCCTGATGGGCGGCCTGCCGACCGTGGTCGCCGCGTTCAATTTTTCCTTCATGGGGGGGTCCATGGGTCAGGCCGTCGGCGAGGGGCTGGTGGTTGCCGCCCGCTTGGCGTGCGAGCAAGAGGCGGCGCTGATCGCGATACCGGCCTCGGGCGGCGCGCGTATGCAGGAAGGCATGTTGAGCCTGATCCAGATGCCACGCACGGTGATCGCTGTGGAGCAGGTGCGCGAGGCGGGCCTGCCATACATCGTTATTCTGACCGATCCGACCACCGGCGGCGTATCGGCCTCGTTCGCCATGCTGGGCGATATTCAGATCGCCGAACCCGGCGCGATGATCGGTTTCGCCGGACGGCGGGTCATCGAGGATACCATCCGCGAGGAACTGCCGGAGGACTTCCAGCAGGCCGAACGTATGCTCGAACATGGCCTGATCGACATGGTGGTGCCGCGCCCTGAACTGCGCGAGACCTTGATCCGGGTGGTGTCGCTGCTGCGCCAAAAATCGCCGGCCGATCTGGCGCCGAGCATGGCCGCGACCATCATGCTGCCGCCGGTCGATTCGCTGCCGAGTGAATCCGAGGTCGAGATCGACGCCGAACCCAGCGCCACCCCGCGCGAGTGAGCGGGTGACGACCACCGACACCCTGCAGGACATTCTCGCGCGTTTCGACCGTTATCATCCCGTGCGCATCGATCTCACCCTCGACCGCACCGAACGGCTGCTGGCGGCACTGGGCAATCCGCATGAGGCCCTACCGCCGGTCATTCATGTGGCCGGCACCAATGGCAAGGGATCGACGATCGCCTTTCTGCGCGCCATGTATGAGGCCGCCGGGCTGGCGGTGAGCAGCTATACCTCGCCCCATCTGGTGGATTTCACCGAGCGTTTCGTGCTCGCCGGCGAAACCATCTCGAACGCCGCCTTGTGCGATCTGCTGAACGAAGTCGACGCGATCAACGATGGCCAGCCGATCACCGAGTTCGAAATCGTTACGGCGGCGGCGTTTCTCGCCCTGTCGCGAACCCCGGCGGATATCGTCCTATTGGAAACCGGGCTGGGTGGGCGCTACGATTCCACCAATGTGGTTGCCGCGCCGCTGGCGACGGTGATCACCCCGATCTCGCTTGACCATCAGGCGTTTCTCGGGCCGGATATCGCCAGTATCGCGGCCGAAAAGGCGGCGATTCAAAAGGCGGGGGTGCCGTCGATCATCGCTCCGCAACCCGCCGACGCGGCGGCAGTGATCGATCGGATCGGCGAAGAAGTTGGCGCCATCGGTTTTCGGGCCGGTCAGGAATGGTCGCTCGAAATGAAAGGCGATGGCTTTATCTACCGGTCGCAAAACCGAACCCTAACGTTGCCCGCGCCGTCGCTGGAGGGTCCGCATCAGAGGGTCAATGCGGCCACGGCTGTTGCCTGTGTCGAACAATGTTCGAAGATCGCGGTCACTGATCAGGATATCGCGACCGGCCTATCCCGGACGCGCTGGCCGGGCCGTTTTGAGCTTTTGCCCGATGGTCCTTTGCGCCAAAAATTGCCGGCGGATTGGGATATTTGGCTGGATGCGGGACACAATGGGGCGGCTGGCGAGGCGTTGGCCGCGGCGTTGCGCCAGATCAATGCCGACAAGCCGATGCCGGTCCACATTGTTTTTGGCATGTTGGACGATAAAGACCCGACAACACTCCTCGGCCCGCTGGCCAATTTGGCCGCTTCGATAACCGCTGTGCCGTTGGCTGGGGAATCCCGATCACTGGATCCGCAATCCACCGCCGAAACCCTTGTGAATGCCGGGATTACCGCCGATTGGGCGCCGTCGCTCGAAGCGGCGTTAGGGTTACTCGCCTCGACCCGTGGGGGCGCGCACATCCTGATATGCGGTTCCCACGTCATTGTCGGCGCCGCGTTGCGCGGTAACGCCCGGCCGCTGTGACGGCCTGGGTTGGATCACCCGCGCCGGCGGCTTATGGTGCGCGGGGATGAGGGTCTGATGGCGAAAACGACGCAGATACGGCAGCAACTGACCCTGGGCGACCGGGCGCCGAACCTCTTTTTGCCCGATCAGCGCGACATTATTATCAGCCTCCACGACAAGGCCCGCGGCGGGCCGATCTTCGTTCTGCTCTATCCAACCCAAAAAGACCCGGGCTGTGCGGCCGAGCTGGAGAGCCTGTTCGCCCTGGCGCCGCAGATGCTCGCCGAGGGGGTGCATTTGTTTGCCATCGGCGGTGATTCGGTTGGCCGGGTGCAGAAACTCGCGGCGCAGCATGCGCCCGACTTCTTCCTCCTGGCCGACGCCGACCATAAGGCCGCCGACGGTTTTGGCGCGCGCGGTAAGCTGTTGGGTTTCGTGCTTGATCCGGGTCAACGCATTCAGGCGGTTATCGCCCCCGACGACACGCCGATTGCCGAGCGTGCGGACGAAGCGCTTAAATCGCTGCCCCGGCATGCGCCGTTCAATCCGGGTGTGCACCCACCTGTCTTAGCTATTCCCCAGGCCTTGCCGCGGGATTTTTGTGCCTATTTAATCGAACAATTCGAGAAGCGTGGCAACGAAGCGAGCGGCACCCTGCGCATGACCGAAGGGAAAATGGTCCACGCGTCCGATTCCGACGTCAAACAGCGGCGTGACCATCATGTGGTCGATCAGGATTTGCTCGACGAGATTGCCGGTTACATACAGCGCCGGGTACTACCGGAAATCCATCGGGCGTTTCACTGTCCGATAAAGTTCGTCGAAGAGTTCAAAATCGTGCGTTACGACGCCGACCCTGGCGGGTACTTCCGGCCTCACCGCGACAACACCTCGCCCGGTACTGCCCACCGGCGCTTCGCCATGACATTGAACCTCAACGCCGAGGATTACGATGGCGGCGAGCTGTGCTTCCCCGAATATAATAACGCCACCTATAAGCCGGCGACCGGCGAGGCGGTGGTTTTTTCCTGCAACCTGCTGCACGAAGCGACCGATGTGACCGCCGGACAGCGCTACGTGCTGCTATCCTTCATGTATGACGAGCCCGGTCGCCAACTATTGGAAAAATACCAGCAGACCATGGCCCAACGGCAGGGCTAGTCCCATGTCGCGCGTACCTAAACGGCTTCCAGCGAGACGGTTCGGTTGCAAGGACTGCTTAATACCCACCACCGATAGCACGGGTGGCTTCATCTAACTGCTCGGGACTCATTTTCTCGGCGGTGAGATCGCGATTGCGGGCCGCGTCCGGATATCCCTCCGCTGCGGCCAACGTGAACCAGAAATAGGCCTGCACGTCATCATGCGGGACGCCGCGGCCGGTCGCGTATAGGACGCCAAGATTGTTCTGCGCTTCGACGTTGCCCTGTTCAGCGGCACGTCGATACCATCGTACCGCGACGCGGTCGTCTTGTTTTACGCCGAGCCCGTTCAGATACATCCACCCCAGGTTCGCCTGGGCCAAGTCGAAGTCACTCAGGGCGGCTCTCAGATACCAGCGGGCGGCTTCGCTATAGTCTTGCGCAATACCGTGACCCTCGCGATACATATGGGCTAGATTGAGCTGTGCCCATACGAGCCCCTGATCGCCGGCGCGGCGGTACCAGCGAACCGCCTCAGTATAACTCTGCGTGACGCCGACACCGGCGTCATACATGCCGGCAAGGTTGTTCTGCGCCTTGGCATCGCCTTCTTCCGCTGCTTTGCGCCACGCCTCCACGGCAGTGGTATAGTCGCCTAGTCTAAAAGCCGCTAGGCCTTCTTTGTAGTCATGCGCGTAAGCAGGCACCGCCAGCAGAATAAGAAACAAGGCTATGGGTAAGCGTCTCATTTCTAAAGGTTATCGGGCCAAGGGCGGGTTCACTTTGTCCTAAATCAATAGTGACCCACGCCGCTCGGTCCCGCGGCCATCATGTTCCTTTTGACGTTCGCCGTGCTTAACAGCAAAGTGATGTAAGGAGGTCCAAACGCCATAGCATATACCGACATTCTCGCCGCTAACGGCCTCAATAAGGCTGCGCTGACCGGCGGTTCGCTCACTGTCCATACGCCGATCGACGGCGCGGAAATCGCCCGGATCAAGACACACGCGCCCGACGAGGTGCGTACGATGGTAACCCGGGGCGTTCGGGCGTTCGAAGCTTGGCGCGAAGTGCCGGCCCCACGGCGCGGCGAACTGGTCCGCCTGCTCGGCGAGGCGCTACGCGCGCAGAAAGAGGATCTGGGCCGCCTGGTGACACTGGAATGCGGCAAAATCCTGCAGGAGGGGCTGGGCGAGGTACAGGAGATGATCGACATCTGCGACTTCGCGGTTGGCCTGTCGCGCCAGCTCTATGGCCTGACCATTGCCTCGGAACGCCCAGGCCATGCGATGCGCGAAACCTGGCATCCGATGGGGGCCTGCGGCGTCATCACCTCGTTCAACTTTCCGGTGGCGCCGTGGGCGTGGAACAGCGCGCTGGCGTTGGTTTGCGGCGATCCGGTGATCTGGAAGCCGTCGGAGAAAACGCCGCTCTGCGCGCTGGCGGTCGACAAAATTTTTGCGACGGCGGTGGCTAAGTTCGGTGACGCGCCCGACGATCTGTTGCAAATCTTGTTGGGCGGGCGCGATGTTGCCGCCCTCCTCGTCGAGAACCACGGCGTGCCGATCGTCTCCGCCACCGGCTCGACCAATATGGGTCGCGCGGTCGGCACCGCGGTGGCCGAACGCTTTGGCCGCTCCATTCTCGAGCTTGGCGGCAACAATGCGATGATCGTGGCGCCATCGGCCGAGCTCGATTTGACGATCCGCGCGGCGGTGTTCTCCGCCGTCGGCACCGCGGGTCAACGCTGCACCTCGCTGCGCCGCCTGATCGTCCATGAGGACATCTACGATCAATTGATCCCCCGGCTGAAAGCCGCCTACGAGACCTTGCCGCTCGGCGATCCGCTCACCGACAGTGTTCTGGTCGGCCCGTTGATCGATGGGCAGGCTATGAGGCCATGGCGCGCGCGCTCGAACAGGCTCAAGCAGACGGTGGCGTGGTTCACGGCGGCGGCCGGGCGCTCACCGATCAATATCCCGACGCCCACTATGTACGACCGGCGATCGTCGAGATGCCGCACCAGAACGAGATTGTGTGTCGGGAAACCTTTGCGCCGATCCTCTACGTCATGAAGTATCGCGCGTTGTCAGAGGCGATCGCCCTGCAGAATGCGGTTCCACAAGGCCTCGCCTCCTGCATTTTTTCCACAGACGTGCGCGAAACCGAGACGTTTCTCTCGGCGGTTGGCTCCGACTGCGGTATCGCCAACGTCAATATCGGCCCCTCTGGGGCAGAGATCGGCGGCGCTTTTGGGGGCGAGAAGGAAACCGGCGGCGGCCGTGAATCCGGTTCCGATGCCTGGCGCGGCTATATGCGCCGGCAGACCAATACGGTGAATTATTCGCGCGAGTTGCCGCTCGCTCAGGGCATCAAGTTCGAGATTTGAGGTTAAGAATGAGCGACAAGATCAAACGCATTGCGGTGCTCGGCCTGGGCAATGTGGGGACCTTGGCGGCGACGCTGCTGCACGAGACCGGTTTCGATGTGGTTGGCTTCGACACGCGGAAACTGCGGCGCAAGCACAAGTTCGAGGTGGCGCAGAAATCCGCCGCCACCAAAACCGAGGCGCTCAAGGCTTGCCGGGGTTTCGACGCGGTATTGTCGTGCCTGCCCTATCATTTGAATGTCGGCGTCGCCAAGGCGGCGTTCCAGCTCGGCATTCACTATTTCGATCTGACCGAGGATGTGCCCACCACCCAGGCGATCCGCGAGATGGCGAAGACATCGAAAGGCGTGATGGCGCCGCAATGCGGCTTGGCGCCGGGGCTGGTCGGCATCATCGGCGCCCATTTGGCCGAGCAGTTCGACCAAGTCCGCTCGATCAAGCTGCGGGTCGGCGCCTTGCCGCAGCACCCGACCGGCCTGTTGGGCTATGCCTTCAACTGGTCGCCGGAGGGCGTGGTCAACGAATATCTCAACGATTGCGAGGTCATCGAAGAGGGGCAGCATAAATGGGTCTCGCCGATGGAGTGGGTGGAAAAGATCCATATCGACGGCAACCGCTTCGAGGCGTTCACCACCTCGGGTGGGTTGGGTACCATGTGCGAGACCTATCTGGGCCGGGTCGAGAACCTCGACTACAAATCGCTGCGCTATCCCGGCCATGGGGAGTTGATGAACTTTTTCTTCCACGAGCTCCTGATGCGCGACAAGCGCGATCTGGCCGGTGAAATTCTGACCCACGCCAAACCGCCGGTGGACGACGATGTGGTGCATATCCATGTCTCGGCCGAAGGCATGATCGACGATCGGCTGATGCGCCAGGAATATGTACGCTCGTACTATCCCCTGAAAATCGCCGGGCGCACCTGGCGTGCCATCGCCTGGACAACCTCGGCTTCGGTCGCCGCCGTCATCGAGATGGTGAACCGGGGCGATCTGCCGGCCAAGGGGTTCCTCAAGCAGGAGCGCATTCCCCTGGCGCCGTTCCTGGCGACCCGCAACGGCGCTCTTTATGAGGCATCGAACCCGATCTAGCGCTATAATTGATCTCAATCGGATCGGGGGGAGAGCATGAGTAGAGAGACAATTTGCGTTGTCGGCTGTAGCGGGTTTGTCGGCAGCCATGTGACCGCCGAGCTGCTGGCGCGCGGCTATGACGTAAACGGTACCCTGCGCGACGCCGCCGGCGATAATGCGCGCTGGTTGATGTCCGGTGTGGCGGCGGCTGCCAATGGAGACAATAAGCTCACCCTCTACGCTGCCGATGTTTTCGACAAAGCATCCTTGGCGCCGGCCATGGCCGGGTGCAGCGGCGTGATTGTCTGCGCCGGCTCGCCGGTGATCGCCCCGGAGACCATCGATTTGATGCTCGCGGTGGCCGAGAATGTGTCGGACGCGGCAATCGAGGCGGGCATTGGCCGCGCGGTGTTCACCTCGAGCACTGGCTCAACCAATCCGCCCGAGGGCGAGCCTGATCTCAAAAATGAGGGGTTGCACTGGTCCGACCCCGACGTGCAACTCGCGGCCAAGAAGTTCGCTGCCGTTGGTAAGACCCGGCTCGACCAAATCGTGCTTGGCAAAATGGCAGACTCCGATGGCACGTTTCGGGTCTGCACCATCAACCCCTCCATGATCGTCGGCCCTGCCTTCCAGGATGAACCGGTGACCAGCCTGATCCGGTTTGCCGCCATCGTGAACGGCGAGCGTTTCGCCGATAAATTTCCCAACAGTTCCATGTCGATGATCGATGTGCGCGATCTCGCCTCGCTGCATGTCAACGCCATGGAACGCGATAGCGCGCGCGGGCGCTATTTCGGCGTCAAGCAGAGCTGGCTGTGGCGCGATATCCTGCAGGCGCTGGAACGCGCCTATCCGGCCTACAAGATGCCCGCGGCCGATCCCGATGAAGTGCCGGTTCGCGCCACCCAGTTCGACCTGACCCGGCAAAACACTTTGGGCGTAGAGGTGCGCGGGCTCGACGACATGTTAGCGGGCATAATCGAAGAGCTGCAGCGGCGTGAGATGATTTAGCGGGCGTTCCCATGCGTGCTGAAATCGGACATATCGCACCGCCGTTTGCGTTGAACGACCATAAGGGTGAGAACGCCACGCCATTGGAAGACAAGGTGATGGGCGATCCGGTTCTGCTGGTGTTCGACCGAAACCCCATAGACTCCGACCCAGAAAACAGCGCTGAATTGTTGCGGGCCTTCGCCGGGCTGGTTGCCGGTCTCGAGGGACGCACTGTCACCCTGTTGGTGATTTCCCGGCGATCGAAAGAGGAAAACGCGCGGCTCGCCGAGGCCGAAGACATCCGGTTCCACTTGCTGACCGACCCTGACGGTGCTGTGTTCCACGACTACGGTATCGCGCTGGCCGCCGACACCGCTGCGCCGCCGGCGAGCCTCATATCGACCCCAACGGACGTGTCGCCGAAATCTGCGAGGGGATTGAAACCGCGGCCCAGATAGACCGGCTGCTGACCCGTCTTATCGCGATGCACGCCGACAAGCCGCGCGGCCGGCTCGGTATGCACCCGCCGGTTTTGGTGATCCCCAATGTGTTGGATGGCGAGACCTGCGCCCGGCTGATCGAGACATTCGATCGCCCAGTGCCCCTATGGGAAAGCGACGGCAAGGTCAGCGAGGGTTTCAATGTCGAGCAGGGCGATTTCAAGGTGCGCAACGCCGCCTATGGCAATGTGGTGCAATATATCGTGCGTGACGCCGAATTGATGCGTGAGCTCGATACCAAGGTGATGCGCCGGGTGATCCCGCAGATGGATAAGGCGTTTGGCTATAGCCCCGCCAGCCGCGAGCAATACCGTATCGCCTGCTACGATGCGGCCGAGGGCGGCAGCCTGCCGCCGCACCGCGACAATCCCACCGAGGAAACGAAACACCGCCGGTTTACCGTCTCGGTCAATCTCAACAACAGCGCGTTTGAGGGTAGCGAGTTGGTTTTCCGCGAGAGCAGCGACCATGTCTACGATGTGGATGAAGGCACCGCGATCGTCTGGTCGGCCTCGCTCTTGCATGAGGTACTGCCGGTCACGGCCGGCCGCCGCTTCATCCTGGGCGCCCATCTGTACGGGTAGACCCAAGCCAGACACAGCAAATGCCGGCGGCGACTAAGGCAGCGACAAATGACCGGTGCATTCACCGCTGGCCAAATCGACCCGCGCCACATGATCGTCGACCGAGCACGCCACGAATGCCGTCTGCCCGTCTTCGGTGAAGGCGGTATGAGACGAGCCGCGGCCGACTTCAATGCGGGATTTTTCGACCATGGCGTGCAGATCGAACAGGCGCACATAGTCCGACGAAAACCCGCCGACCACGGCAAAGCGGCCGTCTGGTGAGAGGTCCAGCCCGTGCGGATAGACATCGCTTTGCCATAGGGCCAAACGTTCGAGACTCATGGCGTCGAATACGGTCACCGTATCGTCGAAGAAATTGGCCACCAGCACATGGCGGCCGTCATGGGTGGCCTCCACTGCATGGGCCCAGGCCCCGCTGGGCACGGTACCCAGAACGTCACCCTCCGGCGATAGACTGCTCAGCGTGCCGTCGAAGGTATTGGCGGAATAAATGCGGGTGCCGTCGGGATGGGCCGACATATGGGCCGGCCCGGCACCGACCGGATAAGTGCCCAAAATTTTTCCATCGGACAGGCGGACCTTCACCACGGTGGCATCGCCGGCGCAAGGCACGAACAGATGGGCTCCATCGGGTGCGACCAGCGGGTCGTGCGGTGTGTTGCCGACCTCGATGGTCTGGTCCCGCCACAAGCCGTCTTTGGGCCGGGCAATGGTCAGGGTTCCGGTGGCGCCACCGGTGACGCAGACCATGCCGTCTTCCGTGACCAGGGGCAGTTGCGGCAAGCCGGGCGCTGGCCAACTATCCTCTATTATAAAATTATCTGTGCTTACCGAGATGATCCTATCGGTCCCGGGATCGGCCACGAAAACCGACTTGCCGCGCGGATCAACTGCTAGATGGGATGCGGTTTCGGCGATATCGACACTATCCACCAGGTCACCGGAGGCGGCATCGAAACAGGCCAGCCGCGATGCCCGCTCGCAGGCCCAGACCCGGTCCTGGGCGACCTCCAAATGGTGTAGGCCGGGAATCTTCCCCTGTGCCGGCGATAGAGCCCGCGCTACCGTGATCCGCCACGAGCCATCATCCGTCTGGTGCGCCACATGCCGGGCGCCGGCCTCGATCAACCACATACGCAGGCCCGGTCCCAGATGATCGACCCGCGCCTCGATCTGGGCCCCACACTCCAGCCGATTATAGGCTTCCAGAATTGCTAAGCCGGCCTGGGGCACCTTTTGCCCACGGCAATCGAGCGACAGGACGGTTTCTTCTCCGGCCATACTATCGCTGTTGTTCTGTGCGATCGGTCGCGGGTGGTGGCTGGCGCGACAGGGCGGAGATTTCGTCGCGCAGCTCCGGCGACATTTCATAATACAGCGCGTCGAGGGACGGCTGCAATTGTTCCAGGCTGCGCGCGCCGATGATCGGGCAGGTCACCGCCGGGTGTCCGGCGGTCCAGGCCACGGCCAGGGTAACCGGGTGGACGCCCCTGGCGTCCGCGAACTCGGCAAAGGCGCCGGCGGTTTCCAACATCCATTCATCCCCGTAACGGCGGGCATAGTTGGCATTTTCGATCAGCCGGCCATCATTGGGGCGTATGCCGGGCCGGTATTTGCCGCTCAGCAGCCCGCCACCGACCGGGCTATAGGTAATGACGCCAAGCTGCTCGGCCAGCGCCAGCGGGAAGATTTCGACCTCGGCCTGACGCTTGACCAGATTGTACATCGGCTGGATGACATCGAACCGCGCCCAGCCTTGCCGCGCCGAGATGCCGAGCGAGGTGGCGATTTGCCAGGCGGCATAGTTGCTAGCGCCGAGATAGATCACCTTGCCGGCCCGCACCAGGTCCTCTAGCGCACGCAGCGTTTCCTCTATCGGGGCGTGTTCCTCGAAGCGATGCATGAACAAGATATCGAGCCGGTCGGTGCCGAGCCGCTTCAGGCTGGCCTCGACGGCGCGCGGGATGTGGCGCCGGGAGCCACCGCGGTCGTTGATGTCGTCGCTCATCGGGTTGAAGCATTTCGAGGTCAGAACCAACTCGTCGCGATGGCCGGCCATCAGGCCACCGAGGATTTGCTCAGCGCCGCCCTCGCTATAGCCATCGGCGCAGTCGAAGAAGTTGAACCCGCGATCGCGACAGGCGGCGTACATGCGCGCCGATTCGTCGGCATCGGCCTCGTCGCCGAACGACATGGCGCCGAAGCAGAATTTCGAGACCTGCAAACCGGTGCGACCGAGATATTTAAAGTCCATAGCTTGTTCCCCTTGCGCCGTGGCGGCGTTGAAAAACCTATCTTATGTTATCCGAGCTCGAGAGTTGAACCTTAAGGGGTGGCGGTGCCGAACGGCAGCCAAAAGAAAACCCCGCCGATGGGGCGGGGTGTATGAATTCTATCGGGTGACGCTGTGCTCACAGGTTTGACTCGACCCAATCGTAAATCTGGCTCTTCGGCAGGCTACCGACCTTCATTGAAGCGACCTGGCCATCCTTGAACAGCAGCAGGGTGGGAATGCCGCGCACGCCGTATTTCGACGGGGTCATGGGGTTATCGTCGATATTGAGTTTGGCGACGACCAATTCGCCGTCCTTGTCGTCCGACAATTCTTCCAAGGTCGGGCCGATTTGCTTACACGGTCCGCACCATTCCGCCCAGAAATCCACAAGCACCGGCTTGTCGGATTGCAGTACGTCGGTTTCGAAGGAATCGTCTGAAATAGGTTTGCTGGCCATTATAGTGTCCTTGTCCTCGCGGGGGGCGGCGACTCACCGGTCGCGGCGTCGGTTCGCTGAGAAAAGTAGGTGCGACCCACCGGTGGGTCAAGCAACCACTTTGCGAATTCCGTTCACACCGGCGTGGGCAAGGCGCTGGAATGCTGGTCCAGCAAGGCATTGGGCAGTTCCATCAGGCGCGGTCCGTCGGTCCATAAAAGGCAACATTTGATCTCGAAACCGGGATAGGCGTCGGCCAGAAGCGCCCGATAGGCTGCCAATTGGCGCAAATAGACCGGCTGCACGGCGTCCGGTGTCTCTGGCGGCGGCCGGTTGGTCTTGTAGTCCACTACGGTCACCGTGCCGTCGGCGATCAGCAACCGATCGATTTGGCCGGAAACCACCCGCGCTTGGCCCTCTGCGCCGTTGGTCACGCCGGATAGGGGCACTTCGGCCAGGCTCGCCGGCCAAAACAGATCGGCGAACGCCGGTTCTTCGAGCACCGCCAGAGTTTCCGCAGCGAGCTGCGCCTGCGCCTCTTGGGATAATTCCAACGTGGCGCGCGCCAGATGATGGCGCGCCGCCGCGGCGCGGTGTTCGGGCGGCAGTTCCGGCAGCCATTGCATCAGATAGTGGATGATGGTGCCGCGTTTGAAGCGGTTCAGATCGTCGGCATCATCGACCGGCGAGCGCACCGGCGGGTCCTGTTCGGCGCGCGACGGCGCGAGGGGCCGCGACGGGGTCGGTTCCGGTGGCGCCGGTTCGAGCGCCCAGGCCGGCAGGGGCGGCGGGTCGGCGCGCTGTTGCACTGTCGCTCCGGTCTCGGGCGCGTCCTGCTGGCTCGATTCCAGACGCAGAACGGTGGGCTCGATGGTTTCAGGATCGGCGGCGAGGAACGGGCTTTCGAGCGATCGGGCGACCCCTTCCAGCGCGTCCTCGACCATCCGGTACCAGCAATCGTCAGGTGCGCCGCGGGCGGTCTCCCAACCGCAGATATACAAACGGTCGCCGGCCCGGGTCATCGCCACATAGAGAAGCCGGCGATATTCCTCGGCCTGAAGCGTGCGGGCGCGATCGCGCGCTTGCGTTGCCGCGCCGTCGCGATCCTCGGCGCGCGGCGCCCACAGCATGATATCGCCGGTCTCGGGCCATAGCAGTTGCGGCGAAGCGACGGGCACCTGCATGGTATCGGGCAGGATGACGATGGGAGCCTGCAGGCCCTTGGCGCCGTGCACGGTCATCACGCGCACCGCCCCGCCGGCCTGTTCCAGATCGCGTTTCACCTCGGCGCGGCCGGTCGCCATCCAATGGAGAAACCCCTGCAGCGAGGGCGTGTTGGTGCGCTCATAGGTCAACGCCAGGGAGAGGAACTCGTCGAGCGGATCGGCCGCATCCGGGCCCAGCCGCGCCAGGATCGACGCGCGGCCGCCGCGGTTGAGCAGCTGGGCATAGAGCTCGTAGGGGCGCAGAAAATCGACCTCGCCGAGCAGGTGAGAAAGATAATCATAGGCGCGCTCGAAGCGCTCTTCGCCGCCGGCCCGCTGACGCAGCGCGTACCACAGGCTGCCGTCGCGTTGATGGGCTAGCTGGAACAGATCGTCGTCATTCAGCCCCAGCAACGGGCCCTTCAAGACGGTCGCCAGGGTGAGATCGTCTTCCGGCAGCAGTAGGAATTCACCCAGCGCCAGCAGATCCATCACCGCCAGCTGCTCGTTCAATACCATGCGGTCGACGCCGGCGACGGCGACGTCCAAATCCTTTAGGGCGCGCACCAGCGCTTCGACGAACGGCCCGCGGCGGCGCACCAAAATCATGATGTCCGAGGCTTCGATGGGCCGGCCGCGGCTTTCGAGAATTTCGCCCTCATGTATCCACGCCGCGATGCGACGCGCCACCAGCCCGGCCAGACGCTCGCGCGCGCCGGGGGCGGACACCCGGTCCACCGGCGGTTTCCAGGGTTCCGGCTCGGGCGGGCCGATGGGCGTGAGAGGCGGCCACAGCTCGACGCAACCGCCGGCACCGGCTCGGATCGGCAGATGCTGCAACGTATCGCCATCCTCGACCACGCCGGAACGCGCCGGCATGTGGGCAAAAACCGCATCGACGGCTTGCAGCACCGGTCCGGTCGAGCGGAACGACACGTCGAGGCGCACATCCTCCCAGCCCGGCTCGGCGTCGTTGGCGCGGTTCTGGAAGTAGCGCCGCATGCCTTCGAAAGCCGCGGGCTGGGCGCCTTGGAAACTGTAGATCGACTGTTTGACATCGCCGACCGCAAACACGCTGCGGGTCGGCAGTTGGGCACCTTCCAGCGCCTCCTCGCGAACGCCCATCCCGGCGTAAAACTCATCGGCCAGGGCGGCGACCACCCGCCATTGGTCGGGATTGGTGTCTTGCGCCTCGTCGATGAGAATATGGTCGACGCCGCCATCGAGCTTGAACAACACCCAGGCGGCGCGGCCTTCGGCCTCGAGCAACTGGCGGGTGCGAATAATCAGATCGTCATAATCGAGCAGCGCGCGCGCCGATTTATGGCGAGTGTAGGATTCGATCAGCGCATCGGCGATGCGCACCAGCACCGAGGTCGCCTGCGCCACATTGGCGCTGCGCAACCGCTCCTTGATGGTGAGGATTCGCGCCGCCTCCGTGGCCAAAAAATCGCCGGCTTCGGGATCGCGCGCCAGGGCCGGTTTGGTGATCAGCGATTTACGCACCTCGCCGGTCCGGGTCAGAAAGATTGCGCTATAGGTTTCGAAATAGGGGCCACGCCCCTCAGGTTCGGCCAGCCAGAGGCCGATCGCGTCGGCGCGCTTCTGATCGGCGGCGCTGCCTTGCGACAGCGCGGTGGTGGCGCGACGCAGGCCCGCATCGTCGAATGCGCCGGCATCGCAAGCCGCGCTGATTATGACTTCGGGCGTATCGTTCGGATCTAGGTCTAGGGTAGTGTAAATGGCTGTCACCAAGGCTTCCACGCTGCCATGGCGGGCGATTAGATCGGCGATGCGTCCGCGCGCGGCCGTCAGTTCGGCCATCAGCTCGGGAAAGCGTGTCTCATGGATGCGGCTGGTGATGTCAGCCACGGCGGCGGCCAGGGGGCTATCGTCGACCTGGGCGCGCACCATCAATTCGAGCTGCACCGCCTCGAGCAACTCGCTGGAATCGCGCTCATCCATCACCGCGAAATGGGGCACCACCTCGGCTTCGATGGGGAAGCGCCGCAACACCGATTGGCAGAAGGCATGGATGGTCATGATCTTCATGCCGTCGGGCACGTCGAGCACCTGGGCGAACAGCCGGCGCGCCCGGCGGAACTGTGCGCCATCGACCGGTTTGCGGGTGAGCGATTCCAATTTCTCGGTAAGTTCGTGCTCGTCGGCGATGGCCCAATTGCCTAACTCGGCGTTGATCCTCTGGGCCATTTCCGCCGCCGCCGCTTTGGTGAAGGTTAGGCAGAGGATGCGTTGGGGCGCCACCCCGGCCAGCAACAGGCTTAACACCCGGTCGGTCAGCACCTTTGTCTTGCCCGACCCTGCCGAGGCCGCCACCCAGGCACTGGCGCGCGGGTTCGCCGCCCGGCGCTGATTGACTTCCGTCAGCTGGTAAAGCTGCTCGGGGACCGCGGCGATGCTCATGGATCGTCTCCGCCATCGGCGCCCGGTGCCGACCATTCCTTGACCCGAGCCAGATGTTCATAGTCGGAATAGCGCGGAGCCCAGTTGGCGCGGGGCCGGCTTTCATAGGCGGTTGTGGGGTCGTCGAAGGTTTCGATCAGATGGGCCAAACCGGCCTGTGCCTGCTGCGCCAATTCGTCGGGGGCATCGCCGCCAACCGACGACACCGCGCCGACGATACGACCGCCGCTCAACCGCCAATATTCCAGGTCGCCGACGGTCCCCGGCGCTATATTTTCAAACCCGCCGGCCAGCGCCATCGCGGCTTCCAGCGGTAGTTGCGGCGCGAACCCGGCAACGACTTCGGCGGCGCCCGGCACCGCGCCGGTCTTGAAGTCGATGATTGCCAGCCTGCCGTCGGTCAACCGGTCGACCCGGTCGGCGCGGGCGACAAGTTCGAAGGGCCCCTGCGGGCCGCTCAACGCCAGGCTTCCCCGCACTTCGGTATGGGTTTTCGCGACGGTGGCGCGGCGCGCGGTTTCGGTTTTGATAAACCAGGTGGCGATGCGCTGAAAGCGCGGCCACCAGAAGGTCCATACCGCCGGCAGCGTTCGGATCGGCGTGAGAATCTCTGCCCCGGTATCGATCAGCCGGTCGTACGCATCTTGCGGCAGCGGTCCCGTCGGGCATTGGTCGAGGAACCGGTCGAGCACGCCATGGATGAGCGAACCATAGTCGGCGGCGTCCGGGGCTTGATCGATCGGCGCCAAGGCGCGCAATTTCAGAATATGACGGGCATAGATGGCGTAGGGATCGCGCATCCAGGTTTCGATCTCGGTGACCGACAGACGGCGTGGCCGGGCGGCGACCGGTGGCGTGGGCCGTGGTCGCGCGCGATCGGCGATGGCAGCTATGGGTTCGCCGTCGGGCGCGGCCAGCGCGAGACCGCGGTGCCAAGCCAGCCATTTCTTGCCGCGCGCGACGATCTCATCGGGGTCGAGGCCCAGCGGCCGGGCGGCGAATTCCAGGCGGGTCAGCCAGCGCGCCGGCACGGTGGGCGATCCATCAACCCGGCGCGAGCGGGTTAGATAGATTTCGCCGGCGCCCAAGGCCTGGGTGAAGTCATGGGCGCTCAACCCGGTGCGGCGCTCGGGCTGCGGCAGGCCGAAATCGGCGCGCATGGGGCGGCTCATCCACGGGTCGGCGGCCAGCGCCGGCGGCCAGCTATCCTCGTTGAGACCGCCCAGAATCATTACATCGTAGCGCTGCAGCCGCGCCTCCAGCGGCCCCAGGATGGCGAGACGGGGATGGCTGCCATATCGCGGGCGCACCGTGCGTCCGGTAAACAGCGCTTCGAGCAACGCCGGATAGCGCGCCGCCGATACCGGGCCCAGAATTTGGCCGGCATCGACCAGCTCGGTGACGAAGGCGGCGAGGCTTTCCCCGGCATCGCCCGCCCACAGGCGCTCGGCGCCCGGTAGATCATCGCTTGCCGCCAGGGCTTCGGCGAAGCGGGCATGCGCCTCGACAATTTCGCTCAGGGGCCGCGATGGGCCGGCCAGCATGTCGGCGAAAGGCTGCGCGCTGACCATCAGGGCATCGAGCATGTCGGCGGCGGCGGTCAGTTCGGGGTTGTCGTCCTCGCTGGCATCGGCAGCGCGGCGGGTGGCGGCGGCCAGGGCGGCGAGGCCGGGTGCCTGGCGGGGTCCCCGCAGCACGGCGATCTCCAACGCCCGCACCAGGCCCCGAAAGGTCCCCGGCGCGAACCCGCCTGCCGCCAGCGGATGTTTTAGGGCCGACAATAGGGGAAATGGCGCGGCGTCTTGTCCAATCAGGTCGACGATCAGGCGAAAGAACACCCCCGGGGGTGTTTCCGCCAGGGGCACACCGCCGCTATCGTCGACGACTATATTCCAGCGGGCCAAGGCACCGGCGACGCGGCGCGCCAGGTCCCGGTCGGGGGTTACCAGAGCCGCCGTGCGGCCATGGTCGCGGTCGGTCAAGGTGTCGCGCATGATGAGCGCGATAACACCGGCCTCTTCATCGGCGCCGGCGCAATCGATACGGGTGGCGCCATCTAACGCCGCCGGCTCGACGGCGCCGATATCGGCCCAGCTATCGGTCGCCGGCGCCGGCCGCAGCGCCGCGCTGATCAGTTTGGCGCGGGCGCGCTGGCGGTCGTCGGCTGGCGGTACCCCAGGCCAGTCACCGACATCGTCGCGTGACACGCCGAGACGGGTCAGCAGGTGGCGCAGGCCGAATTGCGGGTGGGAGGGCTCAATCTGATCCCACACTTCAGGGTCCAGCTCGCGATCCAGCCCCGGCAATACCACGGCGCCGGTGGGCAGGCGGGCGACGACCGCCAGCAGATCTGCCGTCGCCGGAATACTGCCGGTGCTGCCCGCGGCGATCACCGGGGTCGGTGGTGGGGTGCGTTGCCAATTCTCCGCCCGCGCGGCCAGCAATAGATTACGCCGTTCGGCGGAATCGATGACCCCCTCTGCGGCCAAACGTTCGGGCCAGGCGCCGGTCAATACGCCGAGAAACTGTAAGGTGAGCTGCCAGTGGACGGCGTAGTCTTCCGGCACCAGCCCGGCGAGCGCGTCGAAGTCGAGACGTTCGGTCTGTACCTGATCGAGCAGGTTCGACAGTTCCGCGGCGAGGCGCACCGCCTGGTCGATCGGCAATTGACCGTCGCCCTGCCTCTCTTCGCCGGTTTGTGCCGCGCTCTCTTGAACCAGACGCGCGAGCAGGAGCCGCCGGCGCATATCGCCGATCGCCGGCGGAATCTCACGCTCTGTCTCCGGCGTTTGCATGGCCATCAGGTCGAACTGCAGCGCATCCTCATCAACATCGCCGATCGGCACCATGCGCGGCAGCAGCAGCGCACGGCCGGCGCTATGGCGCAGAAACGCATCTTGTAATGCTCGGCAGGCGCGCCGCGTCGGCAGCAGAACCAGAACCCGCGCCAGGGCCAGCGGATCATCGGCGTCGGCGTGATCCGCCGCGATTCCCGCCGCGAGCGCATCGACAAAGGGCATATGGGACGGGATGGTGAAGACCGATGCGTCCCCCATGGCGCGATCAGAGGGCATGGCTCGCCTCCGCCAGCCGGTGTCCCCAATCGCCATATGCGAGCAGCTCGGCGCGCCTTCCGTCGTCGTCATTGTCGGCATAGGATAAATGGATCTCGAGGCGGTTCGCCGGCAATTGTGCCCCCATGCGTTCCGGCCATTCGATCAGCGAAATCCCTTCGGCCAGCGCCTCGTCGAGGCCAAGTTCGATAATTTCGTCGGGATCGTCGATACGGTAGAGGTCGAAATGCCAAACCGGCACCGTTGACAGATCGTAGCTCTGCACCAATGTAAATGTCGGGCTCGGCACTTCGCCCCTATGGCCCAGCTTGCTGATGAGAGCGCGGGCGAGCGTGGTCTTCCCGGCGCCCAATTCGCCGTATAGCGCAACAACATCGCCGGTGCGCAGCATGTCGGCGATGGCCGCCCCCAGCTTTTCCGTGGCGGCTATATCGGGCAGGTCGCGGGAGAGTGGCGCCGGCGCCGTACCGGTCGGCGGCGTCATTCCGCGGTTGCCGCGGCGGCAATCGGCTGCGGTGCTTCGGGCGGCACGCGGCAATAGACCGAGGTCCCTGCCTCTGGCGACGATTCCAACCGCACGTCGCCGCCATGGAGTTCGACCAGGCTTTTAACCAGGCTTAGCCCGAGCCCGGCGCCGGTCCCGCTTTGCGGCCCCGTTGCCCCGCTGCCCCGCTCGAACTTTTCGAACACTCGGTCTTGTTCGGTTTCGGGGATGCCGACGCCGGTGTCGCTTACATAAAGCACCACATCCGTGTCGTTGCGTCGCGCCCCCAGGGTGATGGTGCCGCCTGGCGGGGTAAATTTGATGGCGTTGCTGACCAGGTTGAAGAGCACCTGCTTCAAGCGGCGCTGGTCGGCATCGACCGGGCCGAAATCCTTCGGGCAATCGATCACCAACTTCAGTTCGGCGCGCCGGGCCCTCTCGCGATGGAGCGTCGCCACGCTGGCGATCATCGCGCGGCCATCGAATGGCGCGCGCTCGAGTTCCAGGTAGCCCGCTTCGATTGTCGCCAAATCAAGCAGATCGTCGATCAATTCGAGCAGCGAGCCACTGGCCTGCAGAATATCGCCCATATAGCCGGCTTGGCGATCATTGAGGGGGCCGAACATCTCACCCTGCAGCATCTCGGAGAAGCCGATTATGGAGTTGAGCGGGGTGCGTAATTCGTAGGAAATATTGGCCACGAACTCCGATTTCAGACTGTCGGCATGTTCCAACGCCTCGGCGCGTTCGCGCAGCGCCTGTTCCACCCGGTCGCGGTCGCTGACATCCAAATAGGTCATCAGCTTCATGCCGTCGGGTAGCGGCACGCCAGTATATTCCAGCACCGTGCCGTCGGTGCGGTTGCGGGTGCCGCTGACCGGTTCGCGCGACATCATTTGGCCGACGATTTCTGCCCGCTGGGCGTCCCAGTCGGCCTCCTCTTCATAGAAATGGCGGCTCTTCTCGATCAATTCGCGCATCTGCGGCTCGCCATTGAGCTCGGATTCGGAGAACTGCCATAGTCGGCGATAGGCCGAGTTGCACAGCTTGAGCCGTCCGTCGGCGCCAACCAACGCAACGCCTTCGTAGAGATTATCCAGCGTATGCCGTTGGACTTCGATCAGCGTGTTGTACTGGGCCTCCAGCGACAGGCGGTCGGTGACGTCCTCATAGGTGAACATCAAGCCGCCGAACGGATGGGGCGAGATACGCTTGAACAGGGTCTTGCCATCGGGCAGATGGATCAGCGTCTCGGTCGGCGTGATCAGCGACGTGAACAGTTTGATCTGCTCCGCCTTGAAGGCGCGAAAATCGACTTCCTCGGTTACCATTCGCCGTTCGCGCAGAACTTCTAACTCTTCGCCCACTGTCGGTTCGGTATCGAGCCAGGCAGTGTCGGCGTCCCACAACCGGGCATAGGCGGTGTTGTAGAATTTCAGCCGTGTGTCGGGACCGTAGATGGCGATCGCGGCGGCGACGTTTTCCAACGTGTCGCTATGGGCCGCGATGTGGTTGGCGAGCTCTTCCTGAATTTCTTCCAGTTGCGTGTAATCGGCGGCATAGCCGACGATCCCCATACTGTCGCTCGGCTTCTCGTTGAATTCCATCAGCCGCCGCTCGCCGTTGATGACGATGTATCGGCTTTCCGATTGCGGCACGCCCGTCGCTTGGGCGAGGCCGGCCAGCTGGTTCTCCAATCCGCTTTCGATCTCGGCGAGCTCGGCCTGCGGTCCATCTGCGTCGGACTGTGCGGCCTGCGTATAGGCGCGGTTGGCGTGGGCCAGGCTCAAATTCTTACTGCGTCGCCACACCGGGAAGGGTAGGGCGTCGAGCATGGCGCGCAGGCCATCGCGCTCGACTTCGGCGGCGGTCAACTGAATGGTGGTATCCGATTGGGTCGCCGTTTCGCTGGTCACATCGTTGACCCACAATAGGTCGATCGGCGATGTGCGGGCGCGGCGACCGTTCAGTTGTAGCGCCCGACCGGCGTCAATGCTCAGTAAGGTGATCGAAAACTCTTCACCGCGTTGGCGTAAACCATCGACCCGTTTGGTCAGGGACGCCCGGTCGCTTTCGGAGAAGATCTCGCACAGACCGGCAAAACCCGAATCGGGCTCGATCCCCAGCATCGCCGCCGAGCCGGCGGACATGGGCTCTTCCTTGCCGGCCGACCATGAAATATAGGCGCCGGGAATGCTGGCTAAGGTCGCGGTCAGCCGCGCGTGCACCGCCGCGGCAGAGCGGCCGGCCATGAGCTGTCGCCACAGGATAATTGCGGCGACAAGCCATCCCGCGATAACGGCGAGTAGCAGGACTGTGTCCAGAATCGTCACGATCAGAGACTTTAACCCAGTTTCAGGCCGAACCGCCGAGTCAAACGACTCGGAAGCACGACAAGAAAAAGTCTAGGCAGGCGTCACCGGCGTCGCAAGCGCTCTCGCGGCTTAATAGCGATAAGTATCGGGCTTGAACGGCCCGGTGCCGGGGACGCCGATATATTCGGCCTGGGCCGGCGTCAGCTGGGTCAATTTCGCGCCGACCTTTTTCAGATGCAGCATCGCGACTTTCTCGTCGAGATGTTTCGGCAACACATAGACCTGGTTTTCATAGGCGTCGGCGTTGTTCCACAGCTCGATCTGCGCCAGCACCTGGTTGGTGAAGGACGCGCTCATGACAAAGCTGGGATGACCGGTCGCACAACCCAAATTGACCAGCCGGCCCTCGGCCAGCAAGATCATGCGTTTGCCGTCGGGAAACTCGATCTCGTCGACCTGCGGTTTGACGTTGTGCCAGGGGTAGTTGCGCAGAGCCTCGACTTGGATTTCGGTGTCGAAATGGCCGATATTGCAGACGATCGCCCGGTCTTTCATATCGCGCATATGGTCGATGGTGATGACATCAACATTCCCGGTTGTGGTGACGAAGATGTCGGCGTGGGAGGCCATGTCATCGATGGTGACCACCTCATAGCCTTCCATGGCTGCCTGCAGGGCGCAGATCGGGTCAACTTCCGTGACCATGACCCGGCAACCGGCGTTGCGCAAACTGGCCGCTGAGCCCTTGCCGACATCGCCGAAACCGCAGACCAGCGCCACTTTGCCGGCCATCATAACGTCGGTGGCCCGGCGGATGCCGTCGACCAGGCTTTCGCGGCAGCCGTAAAGATTGTCGAATTTGGACTTCGTCACGCTGTCGTTGACGTTAAACGCGGGTACCTTCAGGGATCCTTCCCGCGCCATTTCGATCAGCCGGTGCACGCCTGTGGTGGTTTCCTCGCTCAAACCGCGCACGTCGGCCAGCAATTCGGGATACTTCTCATGCATGACGGCGGTCAAATCGCCACCATCGTCGAGGATCATGTTCGGCCGCCAGCCGTTCGGACCCTCGATCGTCTGGTCGATGCACCACCAGAATTCTTCGTCGGTCTCGCCTTTCCAGGCAAAAACCGGCACGCCAACAGCGGCTACGGCCGCCGCCGCTTGGTCTTGCGTGGAAAAGATATTGCACGACGACCAGCGGACTTCGGCGCCCAGCTCGATCAAGGTTTCGATGAGCACGGCGGTTTGGATCGTCATATGCAGGCAACCGGCGATGCGTGTGCCGGCCAGTGGCTTTGACTCGCCATATTCCTCGCGCAGGGCCATCAGGCCCGGCATTTCGGTTTCTGCGATGGCGGTTTCCTTACGCCCCCACTCGGCGAGGGAAATATCGGCAACCTTGTAATCGCCACCCGTGGCGGCATCGGCAACAGCGGTCATCCATGAACTCCTGAGACGGTTAGGTCGATTTATAGTGAAACGGTGGCTCGCCAGAACCCGTGCTGGCGTTGATGTATCGGCAATCACGGCGTCTTACCAGACCGGCCGCGCAGCGACAACCATGGGATCGGTGAACACGTTTTCTTGTCACGATGGCGTCACGCGGAGGAACGGTTGTTGGCGGGGCGTAAATTTGATTAGTTATTTCGCCGGCGCTGCGAAACGGTCGGTTAAGCCTTGGGCGCGATGATCGGCAAGGTGTTAGAGGCCTTATGTCGATAATCGGGAAATCCTACTGGTTGGGGACGACAGTTCTAGCGGGCGCGGTGGCAGCCGTCAGCCCGGTTGCAGCGAACCCTGCCGCCGTCGGCAAAGATTTAGCGGTTAAACTGAGCGGATTTGCCCAGGTCAATCTGGCCGTCGCGAACCAGGACGTCAGCGCCGGGTTCGGCCGGGGATATTGGGTAAAAGTCGATGGGGCGGCAATTCAGTTCGATGCCTCGGCAACAGCCGATAATGGGCTGCATTATGGTCTGCGGTTGGATGTGCTGGCCTACGCCGACGCCAATACTAATGCCGATGAAGTCTTTGCGTTCCTCAACACCGCATGGGGCCGGGTCGAACTGGGTGACCAGGACGATGCCGGCGTGCGCATGCATGTGGAGGCCGACAATGTCATGGTCGGCCGGCGCGGCTTTAGCGGCGACGCACCGGAGATCTTCCAATTTGGCTCCGGCGGGGCGTTGTCCACGCCAATTCTCACGCAAACGGGTGACGCAAAGAAGATTATATATTTCACGCCGCGTGTGGAGGGTCTGCAGCTGGGCGCTTCTTTCACGCCGGATAGCGGCGCCAACGGCGCGAGTTTTGCCGAGCGCGACAATGATGGGGACTTCGAGAATGTCGTGAGTCTGGCGGCGAACTATACGACGAAGCTCGACGGGGTGACCTTGCTTGTCAGCGTGGCCGGGGAATTCGGTGATGACGAAGCGGCCAACGGCGCTGAAACGCCAGGCGACCTGGAGACCCTAGCCGTCGGCGGCACCGCGAAATTCCAAGGTTTCTCTATCGGCGCCGGTTATGTCGATCTTGCCAACCGCGGCCTCACCCAAGCCGACATCGACGGCGGTGCGGATGGCGGCGCCCATTGGAGTGCCGCCGCGTCCTATCGTAAAGGTCCCTGGGGTGTCAGCCTGGGCTATTTCTCCAGTGCGAAAAGCCAAACGACCGGTCGGGGCGGCGACACGCGTGTCGATGTACTTTCGCTCGATGGGTCCTACAATGTTGCGCCGGGCTGGTCGACGGCCCTATCGGTCAACTTTGTCGAAGCCACCAATATCAATGGGACGGCCACGCAGGTCGATAATGACGGCTCGGTCGTCATTCTGAGCAATCTGTTCCGGTTTTAGGGCTGCGGATAATGGCGTGCGCCGGACCGATCACGCCGTATCGTTCGGTAACTCGCGATGGCGTACATCGACGCGCGTGGCGCGTTTGCCCACCCAGTCCCCGAGTTTCTCGGCGATAAAAACCGAGCGGTGGCGGCCGCCGGTGCAACCGACGGCGATGGTGACGTAACTCTTGCCTTCCTCTTGGAAGCGCGGCAGCAGCAGCGCCAACAGATCGGTCAGCCGGTCGAAAAATGCGGCAAAGTCCACATCGCCCTCCACATAGGCACCGACTTCTGGATCGCGGCCGGTCAAGGGGCGTAGATCGGGGTCGTAGTGGGGGTTGCGCAGGAACCGGGCATCGAACACCAGATCCGCATCGCGCGGCACGCCGTTGCGGTAGGCAAATGAGATGATTTGCACATGGGGCCCCGCCGCCGACGCATTGGCCAGTTGGCTGTGCAGGATGCGGGCGAACTCGTGGATATTGGTATGACTGGTGTCGATGACGATATCCGCGGCTTCGCGCAAGGGCGCCAACAGGTTTCGCTCGGCGATAATGCCGTCGGTCAGGGGCCGGTCGTTGGCCATGGGATGCACCCGGCGGGTTTCGGTATAACGCCGCCGCAGCTCATCGGAATCGCAATCGAGAAACAGGATATCGATGGGGATCGAGGTTTGTTGGCGCAGTGCGGCGACGGTGTCGGTGAAGGCGCCGACGTCGAAATCGCGGGTGCGAATATCAAAACCGACGGCCAACCCCCGTCCCGTCGCCGGTCCCTGGCTGACCAGCGTGGCCATCAGGCGGAGCGGCAGATTATCAACCGCCTCGCTGCCTAAATCCTCCAACACTTTCAGCGCTGTTGTCCGCCCGGCGCCCGACATGCCGGTCACCAGGATTACCCGGTCGGCCAAACTGCCCGTCGCTGCGCTGTCATCACTCATGACAGGGCCGGTTGGGCTGAGATGTCGGCTGCCGGTCTGCCATAGAGGGGCTAGGCGGCGTCCGCGGGCATGTCCATGCCCAGGATACGGCAGGCATTGCCGCCGATGATGGCGCGTTTCTCATCCTCGCTCAGCCAGTCGTAGCCCATGACATTCTGCACCGGCTTCTCGTGCCCCATATCGAAGCAATAGTCGCTACCCAGCAACACCCGGTCGACGCCCACCAGATCGGTCAGATATTTCATGACGAAATTGGCGTGGCCGATCGTGTCGTAGGTGAAGCGGCGCAGATAGGTCGAGGGCGCGTTTTCCAGATGCTTGCATTCCTCGCGCTTGGTCCAGGCATGGTCGATGCGCCCGATGAGGATCGGGAAGGTGCCGCCGGCATGTGGCAGATTGACCTCCAGATTGGGGTGCCGGTCGAGGATGCCGCCGAAGATCAGGAATGTTGCGGCGACGGCGGAATCGGTCGGGTTTCCGATGGTGTTGATGGTGTGATAGTCGGTCAGCCGGTCGGCGCCGAGCACGTTGGACGGGTGCAGGAAGATCGGCAGTTTCAGTTCCGCCACCTTGTCGAAGATCGCCTCGAAGCGCGGCTCCGACAGGTTATGACCGGCCACGTTGGTGCCCATATAAACGCCGCGCGCGCCGGGTAGTTTCGCCGCCCGCTCCAATTCGGCGACCGCGTCGTCGGCATTGAGCATGGGTAGGGTGATCAGGCCGATGAAGCGGTCGGGATGGGCCACATGAAATGCTGACGTGCCGTCATTATAAGCCTGCGCCAAATCCAAATTGAGGCTGTCATCGGCGAAGTGGCACATGGGGTTGGTCAGCGACAGGGCGTGCAGATCGGTTTCCTGTCGGTCCAGGCCCTCAAGGCGGGCATCGATATCGAAATAGCTCGGGTCGAGCGGGCCGATTCTACGCTTACCGTTGGGCGGGACCATGGTCACCGACCCGTCGCTGCCATGCTCAATGGACCAGCCGACCACATGGCCGTGCTTTTCCAACACCTCGACATAGCCGCGTGTAAAAAAATGAGCATGAATATCGACCGAGTACATTTGTAATTCTCCCGAAAATTTTCGCCACGGTTTCTCGGAGGCGATTAATTGGGCGGCCGTCCCCACGGCCGCAACATTCGCTTTAGCGTATCCTACGGAATTTGCCCCAGCGTCAACACCTATCGATAAGGCCGCGCTATAAGTGCGCCTTTAGTTGCTGACTTATATAAGACCAGATACGATCCGGCCACGCGCATAGAGCGCGCAACGATCACAACAAACCGGCGCCATCGCCGGTATCAGGGAGCAGTAGAGGGACCATGGTGGGCGAACGTAACGAAATTGGTTTGGCGATAATCGGCTGTGGCACCATCGGGCGGATTCGCGCCGAAATTGCGCGCGATTATCCCGGTGTCGGCTGGCTCGGCCTGTGCGATATCAAGGAAGATTTAGGCAAGAAACTCGCCGAGGATACCGGCGCCGATTTCTTTACCACCAATTACGAAGAGCTGATCAAGCGGCCCGAGGTCAACGCGGTCATCATCTCGACCGACGAGAACCACCACATGATGCCGACCCTGGCGGCGGTCGAGCAGGGACACAAGCTGTTCATCGAAAAGCCCCTGGCCACCGACGTTAAGGAATCGCAGCGGGTCTTGGACGCCATCGAGGCCGCCGGCATCGACGCGGTCATCGGTTATACCAACCGTTTCCGGCGGCGTTTTCTCGCTATCAAGGAGCGCCTCAATAGCGGGCAAATCGGCCAAGTGACCGGCGTGGTCACGCGGGCGATCATGAACCGCATGGTGCCGATCGCCACCGTGCAACGGACCAATCAGCGCGAGAACCTCACCCCCATGGTGGTGTCGGGCACCCACGCGCTGGATATGTCCATGTGGCTGATGGAGGGCAAATCGCCGGTCTCGATCTACGCCCGCTCCAACGATCTGGCGCTGTCGCAATACGGCACCAAGGATTCGACCTTCGGTCTGTTCATGATGGATGACGACACCATGTTCTCCATGAACATAAGCTGGGCGGCGCCCGTGGTGTGGCCCGGGGCGGTCTATGGGCTGGAAATCGGCATCATCGGCAATAAGGGGGTGATCGATATCGAAGACACCCACCGCGACCTGATCCTTGCCACCGAGGTGCCCCAGGGCGGCGGCTATGTGCCCGATGGATTTACCCCGGAATATCAGCGCCATGTGGATTTCCTGACCTCTTACCCGGCGGGCGATACCTATGACGGTCAGTTTTGGGGTCCCATGCGCGAAGAAACCAACTCCTGGTTTCAGCGCCTCTATACCGGTATGCGCACGCCCCACGCGACCGCGGCCGAAGGCCATCGGAATTTGCTGCTGACCATGGCTATGGATCTGTCTTCGGCCCGTGGCGAGGAATTGAAACTGCCCCTCGATCTCGACGAGTATTACCGCTAAGCCTGGACGTTCAAGCCGACAAGGCAATTGCACGATGGCTAAAGCCACCACGAAAAAAACAGCAGCTGGGAAAATAACCGGCGTGAGCAAACGCGCGCCGGGCGCGTCGGTCCCGCTCTATGCGCAAGTCGAAGAGATTATTCGCCAACGGCTGATCGACAATTATTGGAACCCCGGCGAAGCGCTGCCCAGCGAGATCCAACTCGCCGCCGAGCTTGGTGTGAGCCAGGGCACCGTGCGCAAGGCGCTCAACGATATGGTGGCGGAGAATTTGCTGGTGCGCCGGCAAGGCCGCGGTACCTTCGTGTCGGAACATACCGAGCGGCGCGCGCTATTTCTGTTCTTTAACCTGATCGGTGAAGACGGCTCGCGCACCATGCCGGTAAGCCAGGTGAAAGCGTGCGAGCATCGCAAGGCGACGGCGGAAGAACGCGACCGCCTGAACCTCGCCAAGGGCGCCGAGGTTATTACCGTCCAACGGGTGCGCTCACTGCGCGGCGAGCCGACGATCGTCGACCGGGTGACCGTGTCACGCGCGCTGTTTCCCGATCTTGGCGGTGACGTCAAATTGCCGGAAAATCTCTATCGCTTCTATCAAGGCGAATACGGCATCACCATCACCAAGGCGCAAGAGCAGGTGCGCGCCGTGTCCGCCACGCCCGAAGAGGCACAATTGCTTGGCCTCGAAACCGGCGCGCCGCTGTTGGAGATCGACCGTATTTCGCTGTCGCTCGACGCCCGACCGGTGGAGTGGCGGGTGAGCCGGTGCAATACCAGCCAACACACTTATGTAGCCGAGCGCGGCTAATCCCCGCCTTCGGATCTTCTTATTCTATCGCTCAATTAATGCGGAGTTTTGCTTATGACTAAAGTACAAGCGGGCGTTGTCGGCCTGGGAAATATGGGTGGTGGCGTCGCCAAAAACCTCATCGAGGCCGGCATTTCCACCGGCGTTTGGGACGTATCGGACGACGCCATGGCGAAGTTCAAGGATCGAGAGAACGCCACCCTCATGACCCCCGGCGAGATGGCCGCGGATGGCGCCACCATCCTCTATGTGGTGCCGGCAACACCGGAGATCGAGGAGACCCTGAACGGACAGGACGGCGTGTTGGCCAAGTCCGCGCCCGGCACCGTGGTGTTCGATCTAACCACCTCGTTCCCCGATGATACGCGGCGCGTGGCCGCGGAAGCCGCCGAGGCCGGGGTCGCTTATCTCGATGCGGCCATGAGCGGCGGCGCCACCGGCGCCGACAGCGGTACGCTGACACTGATGGTTGGCGGCGATAAAGAAGTGTTCGAGAAATCCAAGCCGATCCTCGAGGCTGTCGCCAAGAGCATATACTATCTCGGCCCCATCGGCGCAGGTCACGCCATGAAGCTGATCCACAATATGGTGGTGCACACCATCTTCCTGACCAACTGCGAGGCCGGCCGCATGGCCGAGGGGGCGGGTATCGCGCTGGCCGACATGGTCGAGGTGTTCAACAATTCCAACGCGCGCAGCTATTCCAGCGAGTTTCGCTTTCCCCAGCATATTCTGTCGGAAAAATGGAATGCGCGCTCGCGGGTCTACAACCTCAACAAGGATCTCGGCATGGCGGTGCGGTTCGCCGAATCCATGGACATCGATGCGCGTTACGCCAAGGAGACCTTGAACTTTCTCGGCCACGCCATCGATCGCGGCATGGCGGAAAAGGATTACAGCCTGCTCTATCCGGAATTCGACGCCATCCGCGCCGAGGAGCAAGATTAAGCCCTCTTCCGCCGGGAGAGGGGGCTAGCTTTTCGGCAGGAACTCGAAGAGTTGGTCGCGGAAGCGGCCGACCGTGGCTTCGACGATGGGCTGTACCGCCGCGGCGAATTCGGCCCGCTCGTCCTCGCTCAAGGTGATTACTTCGTTATGGGCTGGATCGAATTTCGCGATCACCGACGTTTCCTCGGTCGCGGCGAATTCGCGCTGCGCGGCGGTGGCGGTTGCCAGTGCGGTATCGACTGCCATACGCACCTCGGCCGGCCATCCGTCATAGGTTTGCTTGTGGCACAGAACCACGGCCGGGCCAAAGAAGTGGCCCGACAGGGTGATGTAGCGGTGATGCTCGGCGATGCCCATATTGTAGGTGTTGGAAATGGCGTTCTCCTGCGCATCAACGGCGCCCGAAGCCACCGCGGGCGCCAGGTCTTTGACGTCGTAGAAGACGGGTTCGAACCCCAGGGCCGAGAAGGACTGCATGTAGAGATCGCTTTTTAGCGTGCGGATTTTCAGCCCGGCGCAGTCCGCCGGGCGGCGGATAGGGCGTACGCTGTTGGAGAGATGACGAAAGGCGTTGTCCCACCAGGAGACCACGCGGAAGTCGGCGACCTCGTCGATCCGATCGGCCAAGTACTGACACAAGGGACCGTCGAGCATGGCATAGGCCTGCGCCCGATCGCGAATGGCGAAGGGGAGGTCGAGCAGCGCGAATTCGGGCACCCGGTCGGCGAGATAGCTCGAGGCGAAATAACAAAATGTCATCTCGCCGCTGGTCACCATGTCGAGCAGATCGACGGCATTGTGCCCTTGGGCTGTGACGTCGGGGACAAGCTCGAAGGCCAAATCGTCGCCGAGGGCCTGCGCCAGCGTGTCGCCAAACACCGTTGCCGCCCGGTTATGCACCGAGAAGGCTCCCTGATAGCCGCCGAAGCGGATGTCGATGCTCGCCAAGCCCCTAGCCTTCTATTCGACCGGTGGCCAGATACGCTGCCCGACGGTGGGCGAGCCCGGCGTATGCATGGTGTAGCGCACCAGCTTGCCCGACCATTCATTTTCATCCAGCGCTTCCGACTCGTGGCCGATTTCGAAATGTTCGAGCCGCGCCTCGAGCGAGGTGAACTCGTAAAGCACGGAATATTTCGCCCAACCGGCGGCCGACAGCATCACCCTTGCGGCGATACAGCCCGGCATTTTCGCCATGGCCGGCAGACGGTATTGCGCATACCAGGGGCCGACATCGAATTCGTTCTCCAGATTGGCGGTGCGGAAGCTGCCCATCTGGATCGCCGGTCCGGGGGTGGTTCCCGCCGGCCGCAAGGCCATTTCCGGGCCATCGACACGCGCGAATGTGGAGAAAATGCACGGCCGCACGCCCTGGCGCATATCGAGCATTTTTCGCGCGGTCCCGGTCAGTGCCGCCTGTTCGTCGACCACGCTGGGTGCCATCAGGGTCCACACTTCCGCCGCCCCGGCCAGCATGAGAAATTGGGTGCCGGTGCCGACGCCCTCCATGCCGACGGATTCGGGGAATTGTTCACGCACCCGTTTCATGTCATCGCCGCCGACCGTGTCCTGGTAGTGCGCCGCCCAGGCGATGCCCGGTTTTGCCTGCAGTGCCGGTAAATAGTCGCTGTGCAGCCAATCGAGATACTCGTCACGCCCGTCTTCTGGCAGGTCGTACCAGGTTGCCCAAATTGCTTGATCCATCTCTCAGAGTCCTCCCCAGAACCGTTCGCAGATTTTCACAAAAAGATAGGCGGCAACCCCCTGTTGGGATTACCGCCTATCAGCTTAACAAATTTTCGGCGATTAGCCTTTGGTCATGGCCTCAACCAACTCTTTATATGTGTCGCTTTGGACCGGGCGGAGTTTTTCATATTCCGCGCCGTCCATCAGGTTGGTGTCTTCACCCAAACGGCTCATCATGCGCTGGTAGGTCTTGTCTTCCTGCATTTTGGCGAAAGCCTCACGCAGTTTGGCGAGACGGTCGGCCGGAATGCCCCGCGGCGCCATGACGATGCGGTGCATCTCACCGAGTTCGCTGGGGAAGCCGATGGACTTGAATGTCGGCGGGCTGCCGACCACCGGCTCGTCGTTCACGCAGGCCAGGGTACGCACGGCGTCGCCTTGACCGGCGATCGTCGAGGGCAGTTGCACGGTGAAGTCCGCGTCGCCGGCGAGTAGCGCCCGCAGCGAGGGGCCGCCGCCGCGATACGGCGTCATGTTGGCATTGACCTTGGCCCATTGGAGCAACCGCGCGCCCGGAACCATACCCGCACCCCATTGACCGGAATGGGCGAATTCGAGCTTACCGGGATTGGCTCTGCCGAATTCGAGCAAACCGTTAATGTCTTTGTGCGGTGAATCCGCCCGTACGATGAGGCAGAAACGCGCCGAATTGAGCCGCGCCACGGTGACGAAATCCTTCGTCGTGTCGTAGGGCAGATCCTTGACGTGCTGCTGGAGCTGATCGAAATAGTTATGGCTGAACAGCAAGGTGTAGCCATCGGCCGGCGCCGTCGCGGCGGCGGCGGTCCCGGTCTGGCCACTGGCGCCCGGCATCAACTTCACGATCATCGCCTGGTCGAGATATTGCGGGATGATCGACGTGAACACGCGCGAGTTCAAATCGTGCGATCCGCCGGCGCCAAGCGGCAGGATCAAGGTGATTGGCTTGTTCGGGAAATCTTGCGCCATCGCGCCGCCGACACTCAAACCGAGCATCAGTGCAGCCGAGGACACCATCTTCATAAGGTTCATTCGCATGAATTCCTCCCTAGAGTGAGTTGAAAAACTTTGGCCGATCGCTGGTTTCTAACTGCCACAGTCCCGATCGGTCAAAACTCTTGTATAAGACTGTAACAACGACACCATTGTGCCGAGGGAATGTCAAGAATCGTGGTGCGTACGCCGTCACTCCTCTTGGCCGGTCATCGCCAAACTTTCGCGTCGCAATTTTGTCGATCGGCGCCACAGATACCAGGCGATGAGCGGTGTTAGCACCAAAATGACCACGGTTATCGGCCGGTCGAACAGGATGTAGCCGGCGAGATTTCCCTTCGACAGGCTAATCGTCTGGCTCAGCGCGCGCTCGATTTCAGGGCCTAAGATGAAGGCCATGGCCAGCGGTGCGACATCGAAATGATATTTGCGCAAGATATAACCGATGGCGCCGAAAATCCCCAGAATGTAGAGGTCGGTCGGGTTGTTGCGCACGGCGAAGACGCCGGCGAAGGCGAACATGATGGTCAGCGGCATGAGCAGTGACTTGGGAATGCGCACGACCCGCGCAAATAGCGGGATCGACAGATAGCCCACGATCAAGAACAACACATTGGCCAACACCATCGCCAGCAGGATGGCGAATACTTGGGGTCCCTGTTCCGCCATCAATTGCGGTCCCGGCCGCATGCCGACGGCGACGAAGGCGCCGAGCAGGATCGCGGTAATGTTATCGCCGGGAATACCGAAGGTCAGCATGGGCACCAGGGTGGGACCGTTGACGGCGTTGTTGGCCGCTTCCGCCGCGGCGACCCCCTCGAGCTCGCCCTTGCCGAATTTCTCCGGGTGCTTCGAGGCGTTCTTCGCCGCTGCGTAGCCGACGAAGGCGGCGACCACCTGGCCGACGCCGGGGATGATGCCGATCGATGTGCCGATCGCCGTCGAGCGCATAATGGTGCGTCCACAGGCGCGAAACTCTGACCATTTGAGCCTTTCGCCTTCGCGGACCTTCAGCTTGGCGTCGATATAGGCCGAGGCCTTCTTTTCGATATTGAGCAACAGTTCCGACAAGGCGAACAGGCCGATCAGCATCGGCAACAGGCTGATGCCGGAGCGCAACTCGAAAACGCCGAAGGTAAAGCGCGACAGGGCGCCGATCGGGTCCTGGCCGATCATGGCGATAAACAGGCCCAGCACCATCACCAACAGGCCCTTCACGAAGGCGCCCGAGCCGGTCGCCGAGATGACGATCAGGCTGAGAAACAAGACCGCGCCCAGTTCCGGCGGGCCGATTTTGAGCGCGATCAAGGCAATCGGAATGATCATGAAAATGGTGAAAATGTCGCTGGTAAGGTCGCCGGCGACCGAGGAAAACAGCGCCATCTCCAGCGCTTTGCGTCCTTTGCCTTGGCGGGTCAGTGCCGGGCCGTCGAAGGTCGTCGCCACGGCCGCGCCCGTGCCGGGCATAGAGACCAGGATCGCCGGTATGCTGCCGCCGTAAATGCCCCCCTTATAGATGCCCAGCAGGAACGGGATGCCGAAGATCGGTTCCAGGAAGAAGACGATGGGCAGCAGGATTGCCATTGCCGTCAGGGTCGTCAGGCCGGGCAACGCGCCCACGAACATGCCGAGCAAAAGGCCGCCGATCATGTACAGGATGGTGATGAATAGGGTTGCCGGATTGAATAGGATCGCGGCGCCCTGGCCCATCGAGATAAATAAGTCTTCCATTGCCTATTCGCCTCTACACCGGGTACGCGGGCGCGCGCCTAGAACCACAGGATATTGGGGAAGAACGGGTTTTGCGGCAGCACGACCTGTAGCCACACCCGAAGGATATTGTAGAAAATCAGCGGCACACCGATGCTGATGGCGGCGCCGGCCATAAAATGGCGATTGCCGTAGAAGGTCGATAAACCGGCCAACAGGATGATCGACGACAGCACAAAGCCCAGCTGCGGCATGACCAGCGCGAGCAACAAGAACCCGGCCAGGGTCACCAAGACGTTGGTGACCGCCTCCTTGTCGAGATTGAGGATGCGGTTTTCCTCGACCAGCACCCGCGCGCGCCAGATCAGCCAGACGCCGGTGATGACGAATAGAATGGCGACCAGGCGCGGGAAGAAATCGGGATCGAGACCCGACGGTTTCTGGCCGAACAATAGTCGCGGCCGCTCCACCTGGTCGGGCGTGATGATAAAGAGGACAATGCCGATGACGATGCCCAGGATGCCAAACACGGTGTTAAAGTTCACCACGCCCCGTGACGCCGGGCGGTCGCCGGTATCAGACATCCTCTATTCGCCTCCCTGCACGGCCGCATTATCGCGGCCGCTTTATCGTTACTTACTTTGCCGCCAACGCCGCCGACGGATCGTTGCGCGGTAGCGTGACCGGCTCGCCCAATTCATCGGACAAATCGGCCGCGGTATACACATCCATCACCAGCCGAGCCTCGTCGGGCTTCACCATGACCGGTCGGTCGTAGACCACCGCTTCGACGAAATGGATGGTCTCGTCGGCCATGGGGCCGGCAAACACATGGTCGACCGGCTCACCCGGCATCGATGACATGGGGTATCGTATCCCGTGTTCGGTGGTGTTGAACTGCACTTCCTTGTGAGTGTCGTCGATGGTCAAGGCGCCATCGGTGCCCACCACTTCGATCCAGCACTGGGAATAGTTGGGATAGCCGATGGGCAGGATCCAACCGGCGCCGACGGTAATCGTCGTGCCGTCATCCATGGTCACCATGATCCATTGATGGTCCGGGGTCTCGCTGTTTCGCTTGAACAGTTTGCCGGCCGTCTGGGAATAGACCCGGATCGGCTTGCGCGGCTGCAGCGCCCACAACAGAAAGTCGAGATCGTGCGTGGCTTCCATCGCCGCCGGCGACAGCTTCGAGCGGCCGGTGATCTTGGTGCCGAGCTCGCGCGTCACGTTGCGGCTGATCAGGCAGGTCACCGGGTCGCCGATCAGGCCTTCCTTTAGCGCCTTGTTTACATAAGCGAATTTCGGCTTGAAGCGCTGTGAGTAACCAACGGTGAATTTCAAATTCTTGGCTTCGGCCAGGGCGATCACTTCGTCGGCTTCGGCGATGGTCGTCGAAACGGGTTTTTCGACGAACACATGCTTGCCGGCCTCCAGCGACGCTTTGATCATCGGGTAATGGGTCGATTCCGGCGTTGCTGAAATGACGATGGCTTCGATGTCGTCATTCTTTAACAGCTCTTCCCAATCGGTCGTCGCAGATACGGGGTTGGTCTCGTCCTTCACCTCGGCCAGACGCTCGGGGTTGATCTCCGCGATATGTAATTCGTCGATCAGCGGGCTACGGGCGCAAGCGTTTGCGCGAATGCCACCGGTCCAGCCGGTGCCGATAACCCCAACGTTGATTTGCTTTATCATTCTTCTCCATCCCCGTGTTGCGCAACCCTTACAAGCATCGATTGAGTGGGCACGAGCCTGTTGAGTGCGTATTTGCTGTTAGGCCGAACTTAGCGAGTCTTATATAAGACCGCAAGCGGCGGCATTAATCATCGATCGGTTGGACGCTATCGAACACTGCCCATCTCTGGCAAGGGGGGCGATTAGAATCCGTCGCGGTCGCGCCACATGGTCTCACCGACATTGCACGGCGGACTGATGCGCGCCGAACTATCAGCCTGTACTTTGGTCGGTCCGAAATGCCATTGAGGCGCCGGTTGCAAATCGGCAATTTCGAGGACCAGTTTACGGCGCACCGCCCGGGCGAAGTCGTTGAAATCGGCGGCGACCACCAGAAAGGCGCCGGTGCCGCCGATTACACAATTGCGGTAGTACAGATCGAGATTGGCGATATTAAAGCGTGAAAACGGGCCGCCGCCCGGATCGAGGATCGGCAAGCCGTTGATCGTTATCCCCGCCGCGACGGCCCGGTCGCGGGCGATGGTGACTAAATTGCCCCAATTGTTCGGCCCATCGCCGGAGATATCGATCACCCGGCGCGTGCCTTCGAAACCGTTACCGTCGAACCAGGGTTGGGCGAACTCGATGGCGCCGCTGATCGAGGTGCGGCTGGCGGATAAAGGGAGGTCCTGTTGCAACCTATCGGCAAAGGCGTTGGCGCTGGCGGCGCCGTCGATGACCGTCCAATCGACGATGATGTTGGCATGACCGAAGCCGGCCCATTCGTAGTAGCCCACGGCGATACGGCCCAGAATGCCGGTCTCGATGGCTTCGATCAGTTCGGGATCGCGGAATGCCTGAATATAGCCCTGGCGTTGCAGCCGCGCTTCGCCCGCATCGATGCTGCGCGAGACGTCGATGCCGAGCGCCAACTCCAGATCGACGGCGGTTTGCGCCTGGGCTGGAACGGCGAACAGACTCGTCAATAGCAGGAGCCAAATGGCACGATTGAAAACCCGCTGGCGGTTCACTGTCATACCACTAAATCAGCGGCGTGGCCGGGTCGAGGCCGAAGGCGACCCGACCGTAGGTGGTGCCGGCGACGTCCCAGTTCAGCGCCACATGCCCGCCGATGGCGTGAATATCGCGGAATTTACGCTGCATCTCATTGTCGAGAAATATGCTGTTAGCGCCGGCGGCGGTGAACAGCCGATCGATAGCGCGCCGGCACAGCGTGACCAAATAGGCTTGATCGCGGCGTCCGCGGGCGCGTTCCTGCACCGTCAGTTCCCGCCCGGCCCGCATGGCCGCCATTGCCTCGCGGCAATCGCGCAACATCAGCAAGCGGGCGCTGTCGATTTCGGTGGCGGCCTCGGCCACATGCATCTGCATGGTCGGCAATTCACTGATGGCGCCGGTGCGCATGCTGCGCCCGCCCAGGGTTTTGATATGTAGTGCCAGCAGGCTTTCCGCCACGCCGAGCGCCGGCGCAGCGAGCATGAACGGCACGGACCCGGTGCGGGGCAAACAAAACAACGGCGGTACATTGCGCTTCAGGCGTCCGGCCGAATCTTCGTTGGTCTCGACCATGGAAAATGTCCGGTGGTCCGGTACGAAGGCGTCTTCGATGACGAGATTTTTCGACCCGGTGCCGGCCAGACCCATCACGTGCCAATTATCGTCGATGGTCACATCGGCGCGCGGCACCAGGCAGAACGAGGCTTCGACGCCATCGCCGCCGGGCTTCGGCAGCAGCGCCACCACCATCAACCAGTCGGCATGGTCACAGCCGCTCGACCAGCCCCAGGTGCCGCTAAGCTGCCAACCGCCGTCGGCCCGCTCGACATTTCCCGATGGCGTAAATCCGGCCGAGACCAGGGCGTCGGGATTGTCGCCCCATATGTCATCGGCGGCGCGGGGGTCGAACATGCCGATGGTGATGGCGTGGTCGTTATAGACGCCGCATACCCAGGCGGTGGAGGCACAGCCACGGGCCAGCCGGGAGACCGCTTCGACGGATTCATCCAGCGGTAATTCGCCGCCGCCAAGCCGGCGCGGTTGTCCCATGCGCAACAATCCGGCGTCGCGTAGGGCGGCGATGTTCTCGGCTGGTACCGACCGGGACGCTTCGGTTTCCGCCGCGCGAGCTTGAAGCGCCGGGACCAAGGCTTCGGCCGCCGCGATAGCGTCGGTGTCCGGCGTCTCTATGGCAGCGGTCGACAAGGGCTCGCTCTCTTATCGCGCGGTTATGACGGCATACTGGCGGCGGGCGGTGTGCTCGGCTGGTCGGGATCGTCGATCGACCACAGGGCAAAGCCGGGGCTCTTGTCCCAGATGCGCGGCTCCCAATCGTCGTCCATGCAGTCCATGTCGGCGAAATATTCGGTATTGCCGCCACATGGATTGCGGAAATACCAATAGAGGTTTGACCCCAATATATGGCGGCCCGGGGTGGTGTCGGGCTCCCATCCCTGGCTTTTCATATAGGCGCCGCCCATCATAATTTCATCGAAATCACGCACCTCAAAGGCCGCGTGGTTGAACCCGGCGCCGCTTTCGCGTTGTAACAGGAACAGATTGTGATGGTCGCGGGAACCGGCGCAGCGCATGAAATCGCCACGGCCGACGGTGCTGTCCGACAGGCGGAAGCCCAACCGGTCGATATAGAACGATACGGCCCGATCGGCGCCCTCGGGCGCGATGTAGAAAACCACATGGCCGAGGCGCAGCGGTTGGGCCTGCGGGATCGCGGCGACGGTGACGTTCAAGCGTTGGGCATTCTCATTCAAATTTACCTTCGGCATCTCCACCTTGACGTCGCCCGGCTGGCTGACGGCGAAGCCGATGGAGAAACCACTCTCATCGACGGTGCTAATGCTGCCATCGGCGGCGCGCACCACGTCGCGATCTTTCGCCATCTCCGCGGCGATGGCCTCCAGATCGTCGGCTGAATCCACCCCCCAAACCGTTTGGCGCAAGGTCGATTTCTCGCCATCGGGTGCTGGCGGTAGCGACGGATCGTCCATGGGCAACAGGCGAATGGTTTGGCCAGTCGGGGTCCTGAAGAGCGCGCCGCTATCGCTGCGCTCGACCAATTCCAGTCCCCAATTTTCGTAATAGCGCGTGCCGGCCGCCAGATCGGCGACCCCGTAAACCAGGGATTCGACGCGGTTGATCGGCATGGTGCTTACCCTTTCCGGTGATGGTCTATCGATGCCGGCGCCAACACCGCGCCCGCGTTGCATCGATTATGGCAAATCAGCGGCCCGCAGACACGCGCAAAAATAGTAACCCTCTCCGAGCGGGAGAGGGTGGAGAGCGCTACCCGTTATCGGTGTTTGCTAATCGCGAAGGCCAGCGGGGAGTTCGATGACAAACCGGGCACCGCAGATCATGCCGTCGGCGCGGCGGCGATTTTCGGCCCAGATGCGGCCGTCCGCCGCTTCCACGATCTGCCGCGAGATACTGAGGCCCAGGCCGGAATGGGTGCCGAATTTCTCACCCTTGCCGTCCGGACCTTCGATCGGCCGGTCGGAATAAAAGCGCTCGAAAATGGATTCGAGATTTTCCTGCCGGATGCCGGGGCCGTCATCTTCGATCGTTATCAGGACGATATCACCATCGCGATTATTGACCCGCTCGGCGCGCACGGTGATCTTGCCATCGGCCGGGCTGAACGACATGGCGTTGGCAATGATATTGCGGAACACCTGGCCGAGCCGGCTTTCCGATGCGCAGACGGTTAGGTCCGCACCCTCCTCCAAATGCCAGTCGATGGTGGCGCGGTCGCTCGACGCGATGCTGCGCTCAATATCGGTAAGCGCCGCCAACACCTGACGTATGTCGATCGGCGTCGGCACATCGCGGCTGAGTTCGGCATCCAGCCGCGAGGCGTCGGATATGTCGCTGATCAACCGGTCGAGCCGATGCACATCATCGACGATGATCGACATGAGTCGCTTCTGCTGTTCCGGATCGTCGATCCGCGCGACGGTTTCCACCGCGCTGCGCAGCGAGGTCAGCGGGTTCTTGATTTCATGAGCGACGTCGGCGGCGAACCGCTCGATCGCATCCATGCGCTGCCAAAGCGCCTCGGTCATGCCGCGTAGGTCGCGGCTCAACTCGCCGATTTCATCGCGCCGGCCAGTAAAATCGGGGATCACCGCATGGCGGCCGCGGCCGGTGCGAACCCGTTCGGCCGCCGCGGCCAGCCGGTTAATCGGCCGCGCGATGGTGCCGGCAAGATAAAGCGACAGCAATACGGTCACGCCCAGGGCGACCGCGAACACTTGCAGAATATCGAGGCGAATGGCCCGCATGGCTTTTTCGACCTCGGCACCGCTGGTGGTCAGCATCAGCGCGCCGACCACTTGGCGGTAGCGCTGCACCGGCACGGCGACCGAGATCACCATGCCGCCAGTCTCATGGCGCCGGACGGCGGCGGCTTGGCCGCCGAACAATGCGCGCTGAACCTCGACATAGCTATTGGCGTTCGATGGGCTGGCCTCTTCATAGAGCGGCAGCTCGCTCTGGCCCGGTAACCAGTTGAGCAGGGCGGTGGTCTTCGCTTCGATCCAGTCGCCGATCCCGATTTCGCTTTCCGGCGGCGGCAATTCCTGCACCTGCACGAACCCGCGCGACAGGGTGACATATTGGGTGTCGGCCACCAGCACGCCGGTATTCACGAACAATCGAGCGCGGGTGTTGGTGGGGTCGGTCAAGCGGCGCAGCATCAGATTGGCCCGCACCGGTTCGATGCGCTGCCCGATGCCCGGCGATATGCCGACCGCGCCGGCCCCGACGGCGCCGGCGAAGACCTCGCCCTGGGTGCGCAGAGCGGCGATTTCGGAATCGATCAGGCTTTGCTGATATTGGTCGAGGAAGAAGAAGCTGCCAATGGGCACGATCAGGACCAGCAGGTTGATCGCCAGAATGCGCCGGGTGAGCGAGGTGGACGCACGCCGTTGCGCCAGCCACAACAATAACCACCGCGACCGCCGGAACGCACGCCGGCCCGCTTTGGCTGCCTTGCTGTGTTCCGGCGCCGGTTTTCTGGCCGTCGTTTCCGCCAGGTCGGTGTCGTGTTCGTATCCGGTACGGGCGTCCAGTGTTTCGACTCCCCCAAGAATGGCGTGGGTTAGCTTTCCTTGTAGCGGTAGCCAATGCCGTACAAGGTCTCGATCTGGGCAAACTCTGTGTCTACCTCTTTAAACTTTTTGCGCAGGCGCTTTATGTGGCTGTCGATGGTGCGGTCATCCACATAGATGCTGTCGCCATAAGCCGCATCCATCAATTGATCGCGGCTCTTCACATGGCCCGGTCGCTGCGCCAGCGCCTGCAGGATCAGGAACTCGGTCACCGTCAGGGCAACTTCGCGTTCGCGCCACATGCAGCGATGGCGATTGGGGTCGAGCACCAACCCGGTGCGGCGGATGATTTTGCCATCGCCGTCTTCGGTTGTCGCCTCGCCGTCGCCGTCGGCGTCGCCGCGGCGCAATACGGCGCGGATGCGTTCGATCAGCAATCGCTGCGAGAACGGCTTGGTGATGTAATCGTCGGCGCCCATGCGCAGGCCAATCACTTCGTCGATTTCGTCGTCCTTCGAGGTGAGGAAGATCACCGGCACGCCCGAGTCCTTGCGCAAGCGCCCGAGCAGTTCCATGCCATCCATGCGCGGCATCTTTATATCCAGGACCGCGAGATCGACCGGCTGGGCGGCGAGACCGCGCAGCGCTTCATCGCCATCGGCGTAAGTGTCCACCTTGAACCCTTCGGCCTCCAGGGCGATTGACACCGAGGTCAGAATGTTACGGTCATCGTCGACCAACGCTATTGTCTGCGCCATCGGAATTTCCTTACTAAACGTTTGCAGCATGTTGGTGCCTCCTAAGCCAGGATCACCGTGCTGCCTTATTATGGCGGATTTACGACTGGATTTGGGCCATGATCGACCATAATTCAATGGTATCACGGGTTTGATAGTGTTGCATGCTTCACGATTTTGCCGCAGAAACCCACGGAAAAGTGAGTTATCTGCGACCGTGCGACACATTGCTGGTTGGCGGCGGAGGGCGTTAAGTCTCGATCCATGAAGAAATCGACACGCATCGGCATACTCCTCGCCATCGTGGTTGTCGCGGTTATCGCCGGGATGGCCCAATGGTTGGTCATCCGCAACGATGACATCACCCAGAACGCTAACGGGTTGGTCACCAGCGTTGAGATCGGTGGGCCGTTTTCGCTGACCGATCACACCGGGCGGCAGGTCACCGAGAAAGATTATCTGGGCAACTTCACCTTGGTCTTTTTCGGCTATACGTTTTGCCCGGATATCTGTCCCACCGAGTTGGGCGACATCGCGCTGGCCCTCGATGAGTTGGGTGATCTATCGCTGGCCGTGACGCCGGTGATGATTTCCATCGACCCGGAGCGCGACACGCCGCCGGTCCTGGCTGAGTATGTCTCCCTATTCCACGAGCGTCTGGTCGGACTGACCGGCACGGCGGAGCAGATCAAGGACGTCGCGGATGCCTATCGTATTTTCTTCCGGCGTGTCGACGATCCGGATTATTCGTACTATTTGATGGATCACACCTCGTTCGTTTATCTGCTCAACCCTGAGGGCGATGTGGTGTCGTTGCTGCGCTATGGCACGCCGCCGGAAGAGATGGCGTCGTTGATCCGCCGGCAGCTGCGCAGTTAGGACCAGGTGATATTAATGCCGCTTTTCAGAAAATTTACCGCGATAGTATTTCTCGCCCTTTTAGCTGGTAGCGCGGCGCAGGCCGATAATGATGTCCAGGGCGAACTGACAATCGTCCACCCCTGGTCGCGTGCGACCGCGCCGTCGCAAAAGGCTGGTGGCGTTTTCCTGAAAATCCAGAATGCCGGCGATCAGCCAGATCGCCTGATCGCAATCGAATCTGAGATGGCCGATGTGGCTTCCCTGCACACCACGATTCGCGATGGCGACGTTATGAAGATGCGGCCGGTGAAAGAGGGCATTATTGTGCCGGCGAAGGGCGAAGCCGAGCTGGCGCCAGGCGGACAGCATATCATGCTGATCGGTCTGCGCGAGCGATTGGTCAAGCAAACGACGTTTCCGCTGACGTTGATTTTTGAACGTGCCGGACGCGTTGAAATTGTCGCTTCCGTTGAGGCCGCTGGCGCGCGCGCGCCTTCAGGTGCGGTTGGCGATCACGGCCAGCACGGCGCGGCGGCCGGCCCGGCAAAATAGCGAATTATCGCTTTAGAACGGTTCAATCTTGCCGGCGTCTGCTTTAGTGTCTGCGCCGCTATGACCATAGACGATAGAGATAAAGAGCCGGGCCGGGTCGCGCGCCGGCTGATCCGCACCATACGCCAAGCCACGCTGGCGACCCTGGATGTCGAAACCGGCGGCGGACCCTATGCCAGCCTCGCCTTGACCGCGTGCGGTCATGACGCCTCGCCATTGTTGCTGTTGTCCGATTTGGCCCGCCATAGCCGCAACATCGCGGCCGACGACCGGGTGTCCTTGCTGTTTGCCAAGTCCACCCGCGACGCCATTGCCTTGGGAAGGGCCTCGGTGGTGGGTCGGGCCGAACTGTGTGACGACCCCCTGCTGCGCAACCGCTTTTTGGCGCGACACGCGGGCGCCCAATCTTTTTCCCAGTTCAGCGATTTTCGTCTGTACCGCTTGGCTGTCGAGAGCGTCCACTTTGTCGGTGGTTTCGGCAATATCCACACCCTTGAGGGCGACGCGGTGATGTTCGATACCGCGGGGTCGGCGGAATTGGCGGCCTCGGAGGCCGATATCATCGACCATATGAACAGCGACCATACCGAGTCCGTGAACCTCTATGCGCATAATCTGATCGGCCGCCCTGGCATGGACTGGCGGTTGACCGGCGTTGATCCGGAGGGGATCGATCTGGGCCGCAATGACGCCGATGCGCGGCTGGATTTCGATCAGCCGATCCACAGCGCCGAAGAAGCCCGCGCCGCCTTGGTCAAGCTCGCCCACGCGGCGCGCGGCGAAACCTAAATTCGACGCCGACCGTCCATGATTTCGCCGGCGCCGGCCATTCGCCCTATTGGGAGGACCGCCGACGGATTTAACCAGCTGATGTCTATCTGGCTCGCTGAGTCCGTTTACAGGACCTGGCGGCTTGAGCTCACACCATGAATTTGATGTCCGAGGCGAAGGTCGGATAGGCGTAGACCATGTCGGTCAGGGCTGCTGTCCCCAGATCGTATTTCATTGCCATGGCGAACAGATGGATGATTTCTTCTGCACCGTGGCCGACAATATGGGCGCCCAGGATGGCGTTGGTCTCGTCCTCGACCAGGACTTTCGAGAAAGAAACGGTCTCGGCGTGGGTCATCGACGAGCGCCAGCCCGACATATCGCCGCCTTTAACCTGGAATGACTTGCCGGCAGCGCTCGCCTCTTCTTCGGTCATGCCGATGGTGGCCAGCGCCGGCACCGTATAGACATTGGCCGGGATGTGGCCGTAGGCCGGTTTCTGGCCGCCGCCATTGAGGATGTTGTTGCCGACGATGCGCCCTTCATAAGTGGCGATAGGCGATAATTGCCCGCTGCCGCCGATGGCATCGCCGGCGGCCCAGACATGGGGGTTCGACGTGCTCTGCAACTGGTCGGTCACTGACAGCGACAGCCCGTCATGGGCGACACCGCCGGCGGTGAGATCGAGATCGGCCACATCGGGAACCCGGCCGGCGCCGTTGGCGACCCGGTCGGCCTCGATGCTTTGTTGCTTGCCGTCATGGGTGAAGTTGACCTGCAATGAATTGCCGGCGGCGGTGACCTCGTCGACGGTGACGC
>JABDJY010000503.1 GCA_013003285.1 Alphaproteobacteria bacterium
TCTTACTCATCCACACCGCGTAGGGCAGCGAGGTGAGGAAATACAGCAGGACCAATCCGGTCATGGTGTCGAGCAAGCCGATCTGCCGGTACCACAGCGAGATCGGCGCGATTAAGACGATGGGCGGTACCATGCGCAGCATGAGCAGCTGGAACATTCGTTTTTCCGACAATATCTGATGCCGCGACACGCCATAGGCCAGGACCGACCCGAACAGCACCGCCAGCGTCGTCGCCAGACCGGCGATGATCGTGCTGTTGCGCAACGCCTCCCACGGACGCTGCAGCGACTGGGTCACCGTGCCCAGTTTTTGGGCATCCTCCGAATCGCCCGCCGCGTACTCGTTGAAGTCCGACCACACGACCAGATAGTTCCGGATGGTGGCGTTTTCGGAAATATAGACCGGCGGCCAGGCGAACCATTCGCGGTCGGGTTTGAACGAGGTCGAGACCATCCAGAACATCGGGAAGGCGACGATCACCAGCCAAACAGTCAGCACAAAATAACGAAATACCGAAAAAACATGCCGCTTGCGTGTCATCGACATAGCCATGTCGGCGTCTCCCCGTTTTGCCTTGACCTTAACGTGGGCAAGTCCCCGCGGCAATGCGCGGCCGAGCCGGTGTCACGGAAGCTTGTTTTCGATGATTGCAGCGTCGGCCACACAAAAAAGCGGCGCCCCGGTTAATCCAGAGCGCCGCCGTTTCTTTTCGCGTTGAACGAGAGTGCGCTACTCGGCCGCTTTGGCCATTTGCGCCGCGCCGCCGAACAGCAGGTTCTGCAGCCAATCGGCCTGCACGCCGGCGACTTTGCCGAGATGGTCGTTGTTGGAATAAAGGCTCATATGGTCGACGCCTTCGACCACCGCCAGATGCTTGTTGGGCGACTGGATGGCGTTGAAGACCTCGATCTCCAGATCGGCCGAGGTGATGTTGTCGCCCTTGGCGACCGCCATCATGATCGGCGTCTCGTGGATGCGCACCGCATAGGGTTTGACCTGATAGGCGAGCAGCAGTTCCACCGATTCAATGGTGTTGATGTGCTCGTGATTGGGCGCCTCGTTCTGCTTGATGTCGTTGAAGATGGTGCAGACATGGGGGAACGGCCAGGAGCTGAGTTCATTGTCCGGGTCGGTCGACGACATTGGCATCGTGCCGCCGGCCTCGCCGGCATGGCGCCGCTCGCGGTCTTCCAAAATTTTCCCCATCAGGCCGGCGAATTTACGCTCGCCATGGCAGCGCCGCATGGTCGGATAACCGTCGACCACGGGGATCGTCGAAATGGCGAACTTCACCCGCGGATCGAGCGAGGCGGTGATGATCACATGGCCGCCGCTATAGGAAATGCCCCAAATGCCGATCTTATCGTTGTCGATCTCGTCCAAGGTGCGGCCATAGCTCACCGCGTTGCGGTAGTCCTCGATCTGGCCCCAGGGGTCGATATGCTGGCGCGGTTCACCGCCGCTATCGCCGAAATTACGGTAATCGAACAACAGACAGGCCACCCCGATATCGGTAAACGCCTTGGCGTAATAGGGCATGACGATTTCTTTAACGTAGCACCAGCCGCCGGCGAGAATGACCAAGGGCACCGGACCGGTGGCCCCGTCCGGGGTGTGCAAAACGCCGCGCACCGTGTCGCCGCAGCTATTGAATTCGACATTGCGTTCCATGATTTTCTCCCGATCTGTGATACCGATTTTGGCTACAATATCATCACTTTATTATGGCCAAGGGTGTGCGCTCCCTGGCGCCATGTCAACCGGCTTTCGGCGGCCCGCCAGACGCATCAACAACAAATTCCCTCCCCCCTGGAGGGGGAGGGTTAGGGAGGGG
>JABDJY010000504.1 GCA_013003285.1 Alphaproteobacteria bacterium
CCCACATGCAGCATGCCGCCATCATCGACCCAGGCGATGGAGCCGCCACCGGCGCCGATGCTTTTCACATCCACCGATGGAAAACCGGTCATATGGCCGCGATAGGGTTCGCCGATCCAAGTCTCGCGGGTCCACGGAATACCGCCGCGGCGCACCAGGCTGACGTCATAGGTCGTGCCGCCGGTATCGGCGATGACCGCGGAATCCGATTGTTCGTCGACCCGGGCGAAATAACGGCCCGACACCGGCGCCATGGACGGCCCGGAGTTAATTAAATGGATCGGTGATTCCGCAATATCCTCGGCGTCCATCACCCCGGCTTGCGAGGTGACGATCAGCACGCGTCCGCCGAACCCGGCATCGCGCAAGCGACCGCTGAGATTATGCATATAGGCGCTCATCAGCGGCTTCAGCGAGGCATCGATTGCGGCCGACGAGGCGCGGCGATACTCGCGCAGGCTCGGGTTGAGCACATGGGACAGCGTAAACGGCACGCCCGGCAGATGCTCGGCGAGCAATTCGCCGAGCCGGTCTTCATGGGCCGGATTCACAATCGACCACAATAGGCAGACCGCCACCGCCTCGACCTTGGCGTCTTTAAGCTGCTCGATAATTTCCAAGACCGCCGCCTCGTCGAACGGCGTCATTTCCGAACCATCGGCGAGCATGCGTCCCGGCACTTCGAAGGTCAGGGCACGCGGCACATAGGGCTGGGGAAACGGCACGGTGAAATTGAACGGCTCCATGCGGCCGCCTTCGCGGAACACCAGAATGTCGCGATGGCCTTCCGAGGTCAGGAATGCGGTCTTCGCCGTGTTGCCGGTGACGATGGCGTTAATGGCGTGGGTCGTGCCGTGGATGAACAACTCGCCTTGGCCCAACAGGCTGGTGAGATCGGTGTTCAATCCTTCGGCGGCGTTCTCCAGGCTATTGATGACGCCCCGAATGGGATCGTCAGGAGTTGTCGCCGCCTTAAACATATGAAGGCCGCCATCGTCATCCTCGACAATGAGGTCGGTGAATGTCCCGCCTGTATCAACCGCAAACCGCATACTGTCCCCTCGCCCACGCCCTATTCGATTGCCTTAGCAGCAATTCTATAGGGTAGAGTATCAGGGTTTATCGCTGAGTCACCTACCCACTACGCGGCGAGAAAAGCTTTCAGCTCCGACACGAAAATCTCGCGCGCCTGGATCTGCGGACAATGGCCGCAACCGGGAATCTCAACCAGGCTCGCCCCGGCGATGCCCGCGTGCAGGGCATACGACATCGCCGGCGGGGTCGTTGCATCTTCCAGGCCAACCATGACCATGGTCGGGTTCTTGATACCGCCGATCTCATCGGCCATGTCGACATTGGCCAGCGCCCGCGCTGTGGCGGCAAAAGCCTTGGGCTGGCAGGTCGCCAAAGCGGCTTTGCGTTCGACGATCACATCGGGGTTGGCTTCGATATAGGGTTCGGGAAACATCCGCGACATTGCGGCGTCGAGGACAACCTCCATACCCGCCTCCTCGACCCGATCGGCCAATAAACGCAACGGCGCCTTCGCGGGATCGGGGAAGCCGGGACCGGTATCGGCCAGAATAAGTTTACCGATACGATCGCCATGGCGAATGGCCAGCGCCACCGCCATGAACCCGCCGGCGCCATTGCCCAGCACCGCGGTATCTTCCGGCAGATCGAGGCTATCCATCATGCCGGCAATGCGGTCGGCGTAATCGGCGACGCTGGGGTTTTCGATGTCCAGGGGCGGTGTGCCGCCATACCCCGGCAGGTTCGGCAGCGACACCCGGTAATCGCCGGCCAAATCAGGCAGTGCCCGGTCGAACACGCTGCGTTCGGCAAGTAATGAGTGCAACAACAGCAAATTGGGCCCTTCGCCTGCCTGCACGATATCGGCGCCGGCAACGTTCGCCTGGGTAACATTCATGGTTTCAACCTTTTTGATTATGCGGATGTCGGTAATTGCGAGAGCATTTCTTCCGCCATCTCCATGCCATCGGCACCGGCTTCGGTGCCAGCCGCCAGCCAGATGGTCAAAATGTCGGAATCCTTGCCATCGACGGCAACATAGGTGTGCGCCATGGTGCTATCGAGATAGACGCTATCGCCTTCTTCAAGGCGAACGGGCTGATAATGCGCAGTATGCACTTCGACGGCGCCCGACAGCACATAGACGAATTCTTCGCCGCCATGGCTAAGCATACCGTCGCTGGCGACCCCATCGCCGAAGCGGACCCGCTCGATCAGAGGGGTCATGCGCTTGTTTAAAAGATCAGCGGCCAAGGCACCGATGTCATATTTTGGAGTCGAGCGGAATTTGACGTCACGACTGCGCGAAACCGTCATACGCGCCGATACGCTTGCTTCGCCCGAAACCTCGCGATCGAGCGCGACAAGATCGCTCAACTGAATTTTCAGTCCTTCCGCCAAGCGCATAAGGTTAGTGAAAGTCGGCGATACTTGGTCATTTTCAATTTTTGACAACGCCGAAATCGACAGCCCGGTTGCTTGGGAAACTTCTGCCAGGGTCATGCCGAGCGACTTACGCAGCCGGCGAACGCGGGGGCCCAACGTCGGATCGCCGGCAAGTTGATTATCCGGTCTGACGTTGCTCACACTTCCCCCCTCCGCTGAACAAACCATACATTCCCGACACGTACCGGCCCACGCCGACGGCGTCAAAAAAATCCCATACTTGTTACCATAGATAATTTTCTTATAGTACAAAACTGTTGTAAGGTGTGTCTGTCTGACCGACTGGGAGGCTGGTTAGACACGCAGACCAGTTGTTACCGGGGATCAACTTCGGAGCATGCGAATACAGGGGAGACAGGGGAATGAGGATCGTAAGCTTTAGTCGCCGCAAGGCCCTAAAGTGCTGCTAGTGCATCGTGATCGTTGGACGCAAATTGTCCCAACGATGTCAGCGTTAGCATTTGGCAACGACCCTATTTTGAAATATCCCAGTTTGAACTTTGACTTTTCACGCAGTCCCCGGCGCATTGAACATGCCCGGCGGTAGGTGAGGCCATAGACTATGACAGCAGCCACGTTAAACGGACAGATCGACCCCCCCAGCACCGGCACCCACGGCACCGGGCGCGAAGCGTCTCGGGAGAGAGGCATCAAACGCTTTAAATGGGCAATCCTGTCCCCCTTTATGGCGCTGATGGCGTTCATATTGGTGCCTGCGCTAGTCATGCAGGTCTTCTTCTCGTTTTTCCAGTTTTCGATATTCGATGCGGGCGAGAACACCGGCTTTTCCGCTTACTTCGAGGCATCGGAATTTATCGGTCTCGATCTATTCGTCGAAGTTTTCCGCGATTCACGCTTCGGCGCGGCGATCATACGCTCTCTGCTATTCGCAACTGGCGCAACGTTGGGCTGTTTCGTCTTTGGCTTCGGTCTCGCCTTGCTGATGTACCGGCCGTTCCGCGGACAGGCGATTTATTACATCTTCTTCATCCTGCCCATGCTGACCGTGCCGATCGTCATCGCCTACACCGGCGAGATGATCCTGTATCAAAATGGTCCCCTCAACGACATTCTATCCCGGCTTTCCGGCCTTCGGGTCGAAGCGCAGTTCCTGTACAAAAGGGAAATTGCCTTAACGACCATCATGGCGCTTGAAATCTGGAATTGGACGCCGTTCAGCTTCATCATCATGATGGCTGGTTTGGCCGCTCTTCCGAAGGAACCTCAGGAAGCCGCGAAGATCCTCGGCGCCAGTAAATGGCGCATTTTCTGGGAAATTCAGGTGCCGTTGCTGCGCCCCGTCATCATGCTGGCGCTGATCCTGCGGTTCCTCGAGGCCATGGCCGAATTTCCCAAAACCTGGGCGCTGCTACAGGGCGGCCCCGGCTCGGCGACGGAAACCATACCGGTCTATATTTTCATCACCACATGGCAGTATTTCGACATTTCGTACGGCGCGGCCCTGTCCTATGTGGTGCTCGTGCTCATGGTCGGGATTGTGATGACCGGCATCTACTTCCTCCAGCGAGAGAAGAAGAACCTGGACGCGTTGTATATGTCCAAGCCGCAAGAAGGCTAGTCAGGTAGGGGAGACGCCAAGATGTCCATGACAATGTCCCAAAAACGGAATGCATTTTCCGTATTTCGCTATTTCGTCCTGTCGATTTGGCTCGTGATCGTCGCTTTCCCGATGTTCTGGATGCTCTCGACCTCATTCAAACCCGACCGCGAATGGTTCGCTTGGCCGCCGGTCTACATTACTGAAAACGCAACACTGCAGAATTATCTGACTGTATGGGCCGGTCAAAGCGAATACACAACGAACGAAGAGACTAAAGAGCTGGGGCAATATACCCAGTCGCTGCAGCGTCCATGGGAAGCGTTGGGCAACAGCACCATCATCGCCGGTCTGGCAACGACGCTGGCGGTGCTGTTCGGGTCGGTCCTTGCCTATGGCGTGTCGCGGCATCAGATATTGTCGGAAAAACGAATGTTCCAGCTGCTCATGCTGCGCATGGTGCCGCCCATCGTCTTAATCGCGCCGATCTCGCTGTGGTACCGGCAGATCGGCTTGCTCGACACCATGACCGGATTGGTCCTGCTGTATTTCCTCACCTCGCTGCCCTACGCGGTGTGGATGAGTAAGA
>JABDJY010000024.1 GCA_013003285.1 Alphaproteobacteria bacterium
ACGACGCGGGTCGGCAGCGGGCCGTTCCCCAGCGAGCAGGAAAACGATATTGGCGAGCAGCTTGGTCAGCGCGGCCACGAGTTTGGCACGGTCACCGGGCGTAAACGCCGTTGTGGATGGTTTGACGCGGTGATGGTGCGTCAAGCCGTAACGGTCGGCGGCATTGACGGTATCGCGCTGACCAAGGTTGACGTGCTCGACGGTTTCGAAGAACTCAAGATATGCACCGGCTACCGTCTGGACGGCCACGAAATTGCCCACCTGCCCCCGGGAATTTCCGCCCAAAGCAGGGTTGAACCGGTATACGAAACGCTGGAAGGATGGAGCGGCAGTACGGTCGGTGCGCGGAGTTGGGTCGACCTGCCGGCAACGGCCATCAAGTATATCCGCCGCATTGAAGAACTTATCGGGGCGCCGGTCGCTTTGCTTTCCACCAGCCCGGAGCGACAGGACACCATATTGGTGCGCGATCCGTTCACTGGTTGATATATCGTAGGTATTAAAACTTACATATATTGCGCTTACAGGTTGTTTTTCCCGGCTTGGGCGTTAACCGAAATTTACCTTCCCACTCGCTATTCTCGGCTGATCGGGCGACCTGTTGGACGCTGACATCAATGGGGCGGCGTTCGGATGGCCGACCTGGTACTTGAACAAGATTTAGATCAACCATCGGCCGCGCACCCGGTTGAAGGTGCGGTCGGTCGCGGCGTTCCCTCATTGGATGGACGTTGCCATGTGCTGCCTGATCAACCGTTGCCGGCGCTTTCCACTTCCAGCGCCCAGGCCTTTGCGGCGGTCGACCCCGATGATTCCTCGCACAGGCTCTATGCGCTTTTACCTGACCCGCGACTACCGTTTCGCCTTGATGCAATTCGCCACGCACGCGACCTCGGTGAGGTATCGGTGGTGCGGCCGGTTCAGTGGGGCAGCATCGATTGGCCCCTAACCGGGCGCCGCGAGACCTTACTGGTATTTCAGCAGCCGTCCGGTGAACCCTTGATGCCGTCGATTGACACTGAAATCCAACCCTTAAGGGTGCCGGATATTACGCAGTCGTTGATGAAGCCGATGGTGAAGCTGCTCGCGGCGCTGGAAAATCAGAGACTGGCGCATCGAAACATCAGGCCCAACAATCTATTCCGGTCCGGCGTCGAAGAACCGGTCATTGCCGGGGAGTTTTACAGCGCGCCGCCGGGCTTTAATCAGCCGCCGATCTTTGAGTCCATTGAACGGGCGATGTGCCCGCCGGCCGGCCGCGGCGCGGGTGACGTCCGCGATGATTTATATGCGTTGGGCGTGACCGCTTTGTTCCTGGTGCTCGGCCGGAACCCGGTTGCTCACCTCGACGACAAGACCCTGCTCGCCAAGCGCATCGAGATGGGCAGCTATGCGGCGCTGACCGCGCAAGCCAAACCGCCGGGTGAACTCGCGCCGGTTATTCGCTCGTTGATGCACGACAGCCCGTCCGATCGCTGGGCGGTGGACGACCTCGCACGATGGGTGGATGTTGGTGTCGCAAATCAGGCAAAACCGATGACAACGGCGCGGTCGGATCGCGGCTTCGAGTTTGCCGAAGGACAACACCACACAAGGCGTCAACTGGCGACAGCCTTCAGCCAGAACTGGGGAGCTGCAAGCCCAGTTGCGCAGACCGACGAGGTCGAGCGCTGGGCCGAACGTAGTCTGGACGACCGCGGCCTGGCGCAGCAGATCGTCGATTGTCGCCATAGTGGCGACAGTGGGCCGCGCATGATCAGCGATGATCTGTTACTTGCGCGCACGATCACTACCCTCGATCCGGAGGGACCGCTGCGCTTTCGCGGTATGAGTGTTATGCCCGACGGTATGGGCGCGTTCGCTGCGCTAGCCGCCACTGATGCCGATATGGCTGGCGCTTTAAAAGAAATGATTTCGACACATTTGGTGGAATTTTGGTTTGAAAATCAGGCTGAGTCAGAGTTCTCGGCGCTTGCCGGCAGAGCCGATGCCAAGAAAGCGCTCACCTACTTAGAAAAAGCTGGGCCCGGATTCGGCATGGAGCGCTGCATTTACGAACTGAACAAGGGAATGGCCTGCCAAAGTCCGCGCTTTGTGAACGCGAATGCGGTGAACATTCGAGAGTTGATGGAAGCCATCGATGCTGGCGCTAAGAAAGGCGAGTCGCAGCTCGATCGGCATGTCGCGGGATTCTTGGGGGCGCGCTACTCCGGCAGCATCGATGCCGAGTTGAACGAATATGCTAGTGCGCGCGACGGAGAGGACGCGCTGGTTGCGCAGCTCAAAATCTTTGCAGCGGTACAGTTCAAGCATGGACCCAGAGAGCTTCCCAATCTCGCTTCGGTGGTTCTCGGCCACCTCGATATCCTGCTATCGCCCTACCGCAACGTGGCCCTGCGGCAACATTTGAAACGTGCCGCCGAACAAACGGCTGCGACGGGAAAACTGCCCGAGCTCTTGGGTGTTATTCGTAACCGGAAAACCATGAATACGGATAAGAAGGGCTTCGATCGGGCGAAACGCCATTACAAAGCGCTCGAGCGCCAGCTGCGTTTTCAAGATAATGCTCGTGCACGCACCGGCGATCGGGCATTGGTGGTGGGTCGGCGGGTCGCTGCCTATTTGTCCGGTATAATCGGCGCCGCCGTGCTCGTCATGGTCATGATGACAGGGATAACCTGATCATGGCGAAGACGAAACAGAAACAGAAATCGAAGAATAAGACGGTCCCCAATCGTCCGACAGTCGCGCGCGGCGGCCTCTACCTGCTGATGCTGGGGTTCGCCGTCGTGACAGTAGCGTTGTTTGTGGTCGCGGCGCCGGCCTTGATCCTGCTGTTCGTGGGTATGGCGCCGACGGCGGTCGCGATTTTTATCGACCGCGAGCCGGATAAGCATGCGGCGATTTCCGTCGCCATGTTGAATTTCGCCGGCCTCAGCCCGTTTCTTGTGGATTTCGTGCTGGGCAGCGCGTCACTCGGCGAAGCGATCGCGCTGGTCTCGAATGTGTTCGTCCTGGTGGTTATCTATGGCGCCGCGGCCGGAGGTTGGGTTCTGGTTCTGCTCCTGCCGCCAGTGTCCGCCATCGTGCTGAGCAGTCTGACCGACGGCCGAATAGAGGCTCTCCGCAAAGAGCAGAAACAACTGGTCGAGGACTGGGGTGAAGCCGTGACCGGCCATTAGGCCGGCCTACTGCGGTTAGGCTTGGGCGAGCCGCTGTTCCTTGGCGATGTTGCGGATAGCCTTCTGCAGCTTCTCGAACGCCCGCACTTCGATTTGGCGCACCCGTTCGCGGCTAATGCCGTAGACCTGAGACAGTTCCTCCAGGGTTACCGGATTCTCTTTTAGCCGCCGCTCGGTCAGAATGTGGCGCTCGCGTTCGTTCAGCGCGCTCATCGAATCGGTCAGCATTTCGCGGCGCTTGACCAGCTCGTCTTCCTCGGCCAGCAGAACCTCCTGCGATTCCGATTCGTCGACCAGCCAGTCCATCCACTCGCTGTCGCCATCGCCATCTGCGCGCAGCGGTGCGTTCAACGAGCTATCCGGTCCGGCGAGACGGCGGTTCATCGACACCACGTCGGACTCGGCCACGTTCAGTTCGGTGGCAATCTTCTCGACATTCTCCGGCGATAAATCGCCTTCCTCCAGCGCCTTCAGCCGGCCCTTCATGCGGCGCAGGTTGAAGAACAGTTTCTTCTGTGCCGCGGTCGTACCCATTTTGACCAGGCTCCAGGAATGCAGGATGTATTCCTGCATGGCGGCGCGGATCCACCACATGGCGTAAGTGGCCAGCCGGAAACCCTTGTCCGGGTCGAATTTCTTGACCGCCTGCATTAGGCCCACATTGCCTTCGGAGATCATTTCTGCCAGGGGCAGACCATAGCCGCGATAGCCCATGGCGATTTTCGCCACCAGACGCAAATGGCTGGTGACCATTTTATGGGCCGCATCCACATCGTCATGGTCGAGCCAGCGTTTGGCCAGCATGAATTCTTCTTCATGGGTCAGCATGGGGAATTTGCGGATATCTTGCAGATACCGGGAGAGATTGCCCTCCGGTGTCAGACTGGGAAGATTGGGTGTCGCCATGAATTTTTCCCTCCACAAATACAAATGACCACCTCCCGCAATGCCTGTCTGCCTTGCGCTGGACGGTCCCGCGTCACGTTACTTATGTCAGTTTAATATGGCTTTTCTGAGGCTTGATTCAAGTTATTGTAGAGATTCTAAATTATCGATAAGCGTGGTCATATCATTCGGTAATAATGTTTCAAAAAACAGCCGTTTGCCGGTTGTTGGATGATCCAGACCCAGCCGGAAGGCATGTAGGGCCTGGCGCTCGAACGCCGCCATGATGGCGCGCGCTTCCGGCGAAACCACGCCGCCACGCTTGTTTCGCGACCGGTTTTGCGCCCGGCCATAGACCGGATCGCCGATCAGCGGGTGGCCCAGATGGGTCAGGTGGACGCGGATCTGATGGGTGCGCCCGGTCGACAATTTGCATTTCAGCACGCTGGCCAGCGGCGCATGGGCCGGACCCAGTTCGCGCTCGGTCTCATAATGGGTCAGCGCCAATTTGCCGTTGCGGGTGACCACCGCCATTTTCTTGCGATTATGCGGGCTGCGGCCAACCAGGGTTTCGATA
>JABDJY010000040.1 GCA_013003285.1 Alphaproteobacteria bacterium
GGCATGGCGGCGACCGCCGCGCATGCTCAGACGGAACACGAGCAGGCCCAGCTAGACGACATTACAGCCCAAGCCGTCAGCATTACGGAAGGCGTTAAAGTCGGCAACGCAAAGATTGTCGCCCGAGACGGAGCGCTGCTCCAGGGCGACGACGCCTGTAACTACTCTCGCCTTCTCAACGCGGACTTTAATTGCACCACCGCCGCCATTGTGTTTCCGGCCGAGCGCCATGCGATCGATTCAATCTATTACGAAGCGCCCACGGAAGTCGGCCACGTCAACATGGATGACTGGGCCGAAGATGTTAATTCGCAGATCGATGAAATTTGGGAAAATTATATCGCAGGGTCGAAAACGCAGAGCAAGCGTATTGGCTATGAGGTCGTGCCCGTGAAATGGGTGCAATACCCGACCCTCAACAAAGCCGCCAAGATACTCACCTATGGCATTCTCATCGATTTCGGTGGCCAGGAAGTCATCAACCTAACCAGCATTAAGTTCACCCGGACCGGTTATGTGGTGATGGAAGTGGTGACGGATGATGACATGTTGGCCGCCAGGTCAATGGATTACGATAGCGCCTCGCTCTACGCTGCCAAAACCTATGTGCCGGAGGCCGGGACGCGTTACGCCGACTTCCAGCCCGGCGATAAGATCGCCGCGATCGGCGCGGTCGGTGTGTTGGCTTCCGTCATCGGCGTTAAGCACAGCAAGGGCTGGCTCGCCAGCGCCGGTGCCGCGATCTTGCTAATGCTGAAAAAGTTCTGGTTCTTGCTGGTGGTCGTGCCCGCAGCGATCTGGGGCGGCATCAAGAGACTCACCGGGCGCACTTAAGGAGCGTCCGGGGGCGACGGCAATCATTCAATGGTCGCTGCGCTGTAACGCTGAATAGCGCCGGGAACACCGTCAAAAAAAGCGATAACTTTCGCTTCTACGATCTGGTCCAGGTCGTCGGGAAAGCTCATGCCGTAGACCCATTTGCGGACGCCGAGATAGAAAATATCGGCATGAATGCCGGACACGAGTTCAAATTCAAGGTCGGAAATCTGATAATTCTCGTCGGTCGGCAAGCCTAGATCGGCCCGAATTTCCTTCACCACCCGTGTCGACACGCGCTCCCTCATAAATTCGACAAATCGCCGATTAAGGTCTTCGCCGCGCAGACCGGCGAACAGCAATATTCTCACCCACTCGTAAGTGATGACGTTGTGGGAATATTGAACGTAATACTCGACCAACCGATCCAACAACGGCACGGACCGGTTCTCGAGCGTCTCGTCCCAAAAGGGATTCCAGCTGGTGACAAATACTTCCTGATAGACCCGCTCGATCAGCGCGTCTTTATTATCGAAGAAGCGATACAGCACCGATTGATTAACACCGATGCGGCGCGCCAACTCGCGCACTTCGCCGCCGAAGCCGACTTCAGCGAAAAACTTGATCGCCTCATCGATGATCTGACGCTCGCGCTCTGCCCGCTTAACGCGCCTGCGGGGTTGTGTAGCAGAGACCGTATCAGCATTCTTTGGCTTTAGTTCGAGATCGTCGGTCAAATTGGTCGGTACCTTTTGATCAACAGCCTGCTCCCACCGCGCCTGATCTTTAGCCAACAGGACCCTTCACCGAGAATACTGCATTCAATCGCCAAATATAAACGTTAGTTTACAATTTTGCAAGAAATCGCACGATGAACTGCCTATATTATCTTGCTAATTGGCATTCTTTCTCGTTATATATATAAACGGCCGTTTACATATTTTCCAACCTCGGTTTTGGCAATCAACTTGCCGTCGTGCCTAAACTCAGACGCTGGACAAAACAGGAGCGAAGAATGGACCTCGCCTATTTCACCATGCCGCTGCATCCGGAAACCCGCCCTTTCGTCGACACCTTGCGTGAAGACCGGGAGGCGTTTCTGTTCGCCGATAAGTTGGGCTTTACCGAAGCCTATATGGGCGAACATGTGACCGACACGTTCGAGCCGGTCCCCAACTCGATGCTGTTTCTGGCGTCGATCGCCTATGAGACCAAGAACATCAAGCTGGGCACCGGCACGGTCAATCTGGGCCATCATCACCCCGCCGCCACGGCGGCCGAGGCGGCGATGCTCGACCATATGCTTGAGGGCCGTTTCCTGTTCGGTGTCAGTCCCGGCAATCTACCCTCCGACGCAGAGGTTTTTGGCACGCTGGACGTTAACCGCAACGAGATGTTCGTCGAGGCGCTGGAACATATCATTGCCATCTGGACCGAAGACCCGCCCTACAACCTCACCGGCAAGTATTGGAATATCACCACCGGGAAGACCCACGTGCCCGAGTTGGGCCAAGGCATTATAGGCAAGCCCTATCAGAAGCCGCACCCACAGATCATCGGTACCGTGGTTGCGCCCTATTCCAAGGGCATTGTCGGGCTGGGCGAGCGCGGATGGTACGCCATCTCGGCCAACTTCCTACAGCCCAAATGGGTCGCCACCCATTGGCCGCTGTTCGAGGAAGGCTGCAACAAAGTGGGCCGCAAAGCCGACCGCAAGGATTGGCGGGTAGCCAAAAGCATCTTTGTCGCCGATGACGACAAGGTAGCGCAGGAATATGGCAGGGGCGCGCAATCGCCCTACCGGTTCTACTTCCACCAGCTCGGCAGTAAATTGCGCAAAGGCGGCAAGCTCGACCTTTTCAAGACCGACCGCGATCAGCCCGACGAGGAAATTACGCTGGATTACATGGTCGATTCGCTGGTGATGGCGGGCAGCGTCAATAGCGTGGTCGATCAATTGTTGGAATTTCGCGAACAGATCGGCGACTTCGGTACCCTGGTCTATAACGGCCCCGACTGGGTCGATGCGGATTTGGGCAAACGGTCCATGGAGCTCATGGCCACCGAGGTCATGCCACGCCTCAACGAAGCGATCGGCAAACAAGAAGCGGCGGAATAGCAAGCCGAACGGGCTGCCCTACCGGGTCCCATATCCTTGAGCGTCGGGAGCGAGACGAAAATGAAGACCCGGATCACCGAAATGTTCGCCATCGAACACCCGATCATCCAGGGCGGCATGCACTATGTGGGGTTCGCCGAACTGGCGGCCGCCGTCTCCAACGCCGGCGGCCTGGGGATCATCACCGGGCTTACCCAGAAGACGCCGGCGGACCTGGCCAAGGAGATCGCGCGCTGCAATGCGATGACCGACAAACCCTTCGGGGTGAACCTGACGTTCCTGCCGGTGATCGCGGCGCCGGATTATCCCGGCTATATCCAGGCCATCATCGATGGCGGGGTGAAGATCGTCGAGACGGCGGGCAACAACCCGGCCCCCTGGCTACCGCTGCTCAAGGAAAATGGCATCAAGGTGATCCATAAATGCACCACGGTTCGCCATGCCTTGAAGGCGGAAGGCATCGGCTGCGACGCGCTGTCCATCGATGGGTTCGAGTGCGGCGGGCACCCTGGCGAAGACGATATTCCCAACATGATCCTGCTGCCGCGCGCCGCCGACGAGCTCACCGTCCCGTTCGTGGCATCGGGCGGCATGGCCGATGCGCGATCGCTGGTCGCCGCGCTGGCCATGGGGGCCGACGGCATAAACATGGGCACGCGATTTATCGCCACCCAGGAAGCGCCGGTGCATGACAACGTCAAGGCGGCGATCGTCGCAGCCAGCGAACTCGACACCCGCCTGGTCATGCGCCCGTTGCGCAATACCGAACGGGTCCTGACCAACGCGGCGGTCGAACGCCTGTTGGAAACGGAACGCGAAAGGGGCGCGCACATAAAGTTTGAAGACATCGCCGCCGAAGTCGCCGGAGTCTATCCGCGGGTCATGCTCGACGGCGACATGGACGCCGGCGCCTGGTCGTGCGGCATGGTCGCCGGGCTGATCGACGATATCCCGACCTGCCAAGAGCTGATCGACCGGGTCATGGAAGAGGCCGAAACCCTCATCCGCCAGCGCCTCGAAGGCCTCCTGACCGCTTGATCGCCCGCATGAGAAAACGCCGTGCGGACCGAAATCCCCACGGCGTTTTAAGGTCACGAACTTTGAGAGCGGCTTCTACTTGTCGAAACCCACCAAGCCCAAGAAATTGTATCGTCCCGGACCCGTCTTCGTGGCGGCGCTTACTTTGTACTCTTCGGCGAGTTTCAACGCGCCATGGTCCGCCACATCGAATTTCGAGATGGTGAACGTTTGATAGGCGCCCAGGACATACATGTGATTACCGCTGCTGGAGACGTACATGTCCTTGGTATCACCAGCCGGCGTGCCGGACTTACGCGCAGCAAACGCGGTTTCTGGGTTCGTGCCAACCTTGCTGACATGGCCGCCCGGCCCAACATCGAATTCACTGATGATGTTGCCGCCAAAGCTCGACACGTACAGCTTGTTGCCGTCGGGGCTGAGGGTCGTCCAACAAGCCTCGTCGATATCGTCGCCAACACCGGTGCCAAAATGCGAAACCTTTGTCACCGAATCGCCGTCATCACGCAGTACCGTCAGGCTATGGTCGCGCTTCTCCGGCACCAGATTGAAGTTGGAGACATAGAGGGTCGAATTGGTCTTATCCCAGCTGAAACCGATGCTGCCCGAAATGCCCTCTTCCTCGAAATGGCGTGAGTTACTGATCGCACCGCTGGCCTTGTCGAAATCATAGACATAGACCCGGCTCGGCTTCTGCGCCGTCGGGGTTGCGGTGCCGAAATGGGCGATGCCCCAGGTCGAGACACCGAGCTTCGTGCCATCGGCGTTGAAGGCGACGGTCGCTGGCCCGCCATGGGTGCCCACATAGGCGTCCAATGATTTCTCCGGCGTCAGCGCGCCCGTTTTTGAGTCGAACGAGAACAGGAATATATTACGCTCGGCCAGTTTTTGCGTATGCCCGCCGCCGTCTGCATGGAATTCAGCATTGGGATACATTTCGATCGGCCCCTCGCCGGCGCCACCCTTTTGGACGTTCGGGTTGTTCCATTGATTACCCACCACGACCCAATATTGATCGTCGGCGCCGGCTTTCTTCACATAGGCGATGCTGACCGGTCGAACACCGCCGGAATCGACATTCTTGATCAGCGCCAAACTGCCATCGCTCTTGTCGACATCGAAAACCGAGATGGTGTTGCCGCCGGCGTTCACCACCAACAAATGATCACCGATAATTTGCATGGCGCCTTGGGCGTCGAAGTCACCCGCCGCATCGCCGCCGGCCTCCACATTGGCGCCGCCGAAGGATTTGGTCGAATAGGCCTTCTGCGTGCCCAGACGACCATCGGCAAGACGCTCGAAGGAGACAACCTGATTGATGCCTTCGCCGTTCAAGCTGGTGTAGAGGTAGCCCGTCACATTATTTCCGGACGTCGCGGCAAAGGCCGGTGTATCGCTGTTTTGGGCGATGACAGCCGCACCGAATATAAACACCGGCAAGGCGGCGCCCAACACAATCCGCTTCAAAGCGCTGCGTCGCGAGGCGATCAGGCCTAACGGACTCGACGCGAAGTAGAGATTGTTTTGTTTACGAATATCCATGGTTCCCATCCTCTTGTTTGAGTTCACACGATTGTTCGTGCACCGGGAAAGTAGCGCCGCTCGAGCGCCTCTCTCCAATACCGATGGACGATGAATTTGAGAGCCGACGGCTATGGTCATATCCGCTATACTTGCATCCAGGCTTTGGCCGGGTTTTGGCCAGGTTTAGGAAGGTATTTGCACCATGAGCGACCCCTCCAAGCAGGATCCGGCCTATGACGCGGCCCGCGCGCTGAAAGCGCCGCTGGCCGAACAATTGGCAAGTTTTGCCAAGGCATTCAGTGATCGCGCGCCGCTCGTTGGCGCGGCCTACCAATCGCTCATCGAAAAATTGACGCGTGCCGGCACGGGTGCGGAAGCGCCCCAGGAAGGGGATCGCCTACCGCCCTTTCTGCTACCCGACATCGAAGGCCGTCTGGTCTCGTCGGAGGAACTGTTAGCCAAGGGGCCCTTGGTGATCAGTTTCAATCGGGGCAATTGGTGCCCGTTCTGCTGGCTGGAGTTGGCGGCCCTGGGCGACATTGCTGAGGATATCATCGCGCAAGGCGCCACTATCGTCTCGATTACTCCGGAGACCGCGACCTATAATCGCGAAATGCGGGACCGGCTAGGGCTCGCCTTTCCGTTTCTCACCGACCTGGACAATAGCTACGGTCTGGAGCTGGGTATCGCCATGCCCATATCGGCCGAGATCAGAGAGCTTGTGGAACCGCGGGGGATCGATTTAACGGCGTTTCAGAAAAACGATGCCTGGTTTGTGCCCCTGCCGGCCATATTCATCGTCGATCGCAACGCGAAAATTCGCAAGGCTTACGTAAACCCTGATTATCGCGAGCGGTTCGACCCGTCGCCCATTCCCGAAATATTGGCCGCGTTGGATTAGGCACTGCGCCCGGTCTAATTTTAGCTGGTATAGGCCGGCCAGTCGGCGGCACGCAGTAACCGGATCAGTCCCGCAGCGGCCATTGTGCGCTGTCGCCCGGCAACGGCGTGAACATTCACCGTCCGGCTGACATCCAAATCGCTGACAGTACATGCCCGCACAGCCGAAGATCGCGCGGCACTGGTCGGGAGAATGCCAACGCCCAGGCCGCTTTCGATGAGTGCAACCGTATCCGTGTCATTGGAAGGATTATGTTGTTGGTGAGGCGCAATCCCCATGGATTTCAACGCCGCCGCCATATCCGCCGCCGTCTCACAATAGGACCGGGCGACAAAGGGCTCCGACGCCGCATCCGCCAAGGTCACATTTTTGCGCCGCGCCAAGGCATGATTGCGCGGCACCATCAGCGCGAAGCCTTCCTCGAAGAGCGCCCAACCGTCGAAGCGCTCCCAATCGACATGGGTGCTCGCGGTCACGGCGACCTCGATGTCACCGGCCCGTAAATCCTCAAGAATATCCGTGCCGTTGCCGCGCCGGAAACTAAGCTCGAGTCCGAGACAGACGCGGGCGAGTTCCGACAGCATCGGCGCCAGCAATTCAAGGCTGACGGTGCGCGACACGCCGACCCGAAGGGGCTCGGATTCGGCGGTGCCAAATCGATTGGCGAGGTCTTTGGCCGCCTTCGCGCTGTCGAAACATTGCTGCAGCACCGGCAGCATGGATCGGCCGAGCTCGGTCAGATGGGTTTGACTGCGTTCGCGGCGAAACAAATCACCGCCAAGCTCTTCCTCCAATTTCCGGATCGCCCGCGACAAGGACGGCTGGGCAACATGACACTGCTCGGCCGCACGCGTGAAGTTCAACGTCTCGGCCACCGCGAGGAAGTAGCGAACCTGATGCATCTCCATGAGCAAGCCCTCCGTACCAATCCGCCTGCAACGGTAGCATATTATGCACGTTTTGGGTGTTTTGCGGCACCATCGATAAATCACAGATAAATGAGCCTGCGCCTAAACCAGCAGACCTTGCAGGCCGCCACTGGAATCGATAACACAGCGATTAATCACCGTCGTGCCGGCGGGCACATTCGAACCAGAAAGGAACGATCCATGTCACAGCGACTGTCAGGCCTCAGCTACGAAGAGGCGACGGGAACCGCGAAAATGGTATTCGAAGCGTCGGACCGCTTTCTCGGCCGCACCTCGAACTTGGTGCGCATCCTAGGCAAACACAGCCCCTATCTCGGCCGCTGGTTCCTCGGCTTCGTCTCGGCGGTACGCCAACCCGGCCTCGGCGCCACCTCCGATGCGCGCCTGCGCGGGCTCGCCAACATCAAGACGTCCATGGCCAATGCCTGCACCTATTGCACGGCGCATACCTCGGTCTTCGGCCAAGGTCTGGGCATGACCGAGGCAGAGCTCGAAGCCCTGAAGGACGATGCATACAAAACCAGCGACCTGTTCGACGACCGCGAAAAGGCGGTGATCGCCTGGTCCGAGGCCATGACCAACAACACCGCCCAGCAAGACAAGGAATCCTGGGAGGCCATGAAGCGCCATTTCACCAGCACCGAGATCGTCGAGATTTCCATGGCCTGCGCTATGTTCAACATGATCAACCGGCTCAACGATTCGTTTTGGACCGACCTGGAAACCGAAGATTACAACCGCAAGCAATGGAACGCGGTCGAGGGTCTGTCGGTCGAGGAAAGCGAGGCCTATGCCGCGCGTTTCGCCGAAGTCGGCGCCGCCGAACGCCACGCCGAAGCGGCTGAGTAGGCGCGCGGTTGGGTCATTGGTCGATCCTACTAGACCTGCGTCTATGACCGATTCCGACATACCATTCTGCCCGCCGCCGGACCCCAACCCGGCGCGGCCCAAGCTGGTCGCGCCGCCGGGCGCTGTCGACTGCCATGCCCATGTGTTTGGGCCGGAGAGCCATTACGCCTATTCGCCGGCGCGCGGCTACACCCCACCCGATGCGCCGCTCGAGACCTATTTGCAAATGCTCGACACACTGGGCATCGAGCGTGCGGTGCTGACGCAACCCAGCGTCTACGGCACCGATAATACCGCCATACTCGACGCCATGGCCCGCCATCCGGGCCGCATTCTGGGCGTTGTCGCGGTCGATAGCACGATCACAGATGCTGAGCTGGCGGACCTAAACGCCAAGGGCGCGCGCGGCGCGCGGGTGAACATCGCCGATAAGGGCGGTAACCCGTTCGATAGCATGGATGCCGTGCGGCGTTTCTGCGAACGACTGGCGCCCCTGGGGTGGCATCTGGAAGTGCTGCTTCATGTGAACGAATTTCCCAATCTCACCCAGACCTTCGCCGATTTCCCCGTCGACATAGTGGTCGGCCATCTGGGTTACGCAAAGTCGCCCAGCACCATCGAGGATCCCGGCTTCCAAGAATTCCTCGAGCTCGTGCGCGGCGGCCACTGGTGGGTGAAACTGACCGGCACCTATCGCATAACCGGCGAGGACCAACCACCATATCCCGACGTCATCCCCGTCGCCCAGGCGCTGATCGCAGCCAACCCGGACCGCATGATCTGGGGCAGCGACTGGCCCCACCCCTCGCATTATCGCGGCATGCCCAACGACGCTTATCTTCTCGACCAGCTGCTCGATTGGACCAACGCGGCAACGATCCAGAAAATCCTGGTAGATAATCCAGAGCGCCTGTTCGGCTTTTAGCCTCACCCCGTAAGCGTGGTGCAGCCCACAATTGTTTTGATAACTCGGTTCGGCAACTGTAAGTTATTAACAGGGGAAATCGGGGTGTTTTGTCATGCCTATACTGCTGGGAATTCTCGCCGGCGTGGGCGCGATCATCATTTTCATCATTCGCACTAACGCCGCCGCCCAGGCAGCCCGGGAGTTGGGCGAAGCCGCCGCCGAGGCGAAGGGCTTCCTACGGCGCAAACGGTGGAAGTCGCAGACCAACACCGACCAGATTCGCAATATCGAGGATCCACGCCTATCCGCCGCTGTCATGATGTGCGCCCTGGCCAAGAGCGACGACGATCTGAGCGCGCGCGAGGTGAGCACCATCGTTGATCTCTTGCGGGAAAATTTGGAGCTCTCTCCAGCCGAAGCCGATGAAATGCTCGCCCAGGCCCGCCGGATGACCCGCGACATGGGCGATCTAGGCACCATCCTGCGCCGCGCCACTCCGCCGATACAGGCCGGTTGCACACCCGAACAAAAGTCCGAACTGCTCGAAATGCTAACCACCGTCGCCACCGCCGACGGACCGATCGACGCGATCCAACAAGACGCCATGGACCGCCTACGCCGCGATTTCGACCCTGACCGGCGGTAGCCAGATCTTCGTCTTTCGTGTCATTGGGATAGCATTTGGTCAATAAACCCTATGGCTTCGGCCAGCGAAATCGTGAAAATGCCCGCTTCGCCGGCCCGAAAGGCCGAACGCCAAGTGTTGTACCCTTCTGAAAAACCTTCCAAATCAGCCAACTCATCGGTTAGTTCGATAACACTGGAGGCAAATGCAACCTCGGACATGGGAGCGTGGTTCATTACCGAGACTCTGGTATCTGGTGCAAAAGATTCTCTTAGGCGCAGTCCGATTAGTTTCACATGTATGATGTTACCCAACCCGGAAACGCTTTCGATTTTACCTATTAATACCCGGGACGCTTCTTCTGTGGGGCGGGTCTTGTAAATCCATACTTGGCCTACAGCGAATCGTTCATCAGTCGATGACTCGGGCGGCTGCAACCGTTGAGCATGCGCACTCGCTTGCACAGATAAAGCTAGAATTATCAGGAATGTACGCAGTCGATACTTCATGCAGCAACAATCCGCCACTTAGAGCGAAGATGTTCGCTTCTTGGAGATTAAATCTGGGGTCTCGGCTAAACCTTGAAACGGTCGAAGACGCGCCCAAAGCGCCAGCGGTGGAACATTGTGTCCTGGTAAATGCCCGCCTTATAGAACGGGTCGCCCTCCAACAGCGCCCGTCCGGCGTCCAGGTCGGGCACATCGAGCAACCAACTACTGCCCACCGTTTCCGTCCCCTCGTCGTTGAGCAGCGGACCGCGAACCATCACCTGGCCGCCATGATCGTTGAGATAGGCTTTGTGAGCATCGCGCAGTTCGTTGCGCGTGGCCATGCTACCGGGGTGATCGACGCCGTGGAACAGCGCCTGGATATTGCCTTCCGTGCGCGGACAATCGCGCCAAGTGTAGGGCAACGAGCCCCGCCAGCGGTGGATCTGCCAGCGTTTTTGCACCCCGCCGATGACATAGGGTTCATCGGCGATGTGCTGCTCCGCCGCCGCCCGGTCGGGGAAATCGATCAACCGCAGACTGCCCAAATCGGCCGACTCGTCGTCGGATGTGAACGGCCCGGCGAACAGGGTCTGGTCGTCGAACCCTTTCAGATAGTCGAGATGGGCGGTGCGATACTCGTCGCGCAGCGCCGCGGAATCGGGCTCATCATGAATGATAATGCAAAAATGCATGTGCGTGGCCGCCCTACTCTGCCGGATCGGCGGAGCGCAACTGCGCGCCGACCTCTGTCATCAACTGTTCCAGCGCCTCGTACGGCTGAGCACCGACCACGCCATAGCCGCCGGCGACGAAGGTGGGCACGCCGGTGACGCAGATCTGGTGCGAGCGGGACCAGTCCGCATCGATCGCGTCCTTGAAGGTGCGGTCGGTCAGCAC
>JABDJY010000128.1 GCA_013003285.1 Alphaproteobacteria bacterium
GCGTATTTAGCGCGACACCGCGCAGTACTTAATCGTCGCGAAACTGTAATCGCTTAGAATGACGAGTTCGATAAGGCCCGATGGAGGCCCCATGAAACTCTTGAAGCTCATGTTGGTAGCTGCCGTGATTACCGGCGGTATCTATCATGCGGAAGTCGCGGATTTCTTTGGTGACATTGCCACAGGGTCCAAAAATTCCACCATCTCGCGGTCCGTCACTGGCTCGTTCAACAAGACCGGTAAATCCAGCAACAGCCTAATGGATGGTGTTGGCGGTTCCTTGAGCCGTTAGGTCGGCTTCACCATCGAGAAGTTGCTGGATGGCAAACGGACATGGCTTTGCCGATGTCTGCTTATACAGCGAATACGTCCGGTGTTGGGGGCACAGCTGCCGTGAACTGCCATGGGTTGTCACGACGGCTTTTTGACCCGAAGCGGACATAATATCTAGTAGCCTTGAGTGCATCAGCGCATATTGCGTTCTATGGCCGACCGTCTCACGAATTGGGCGCGTGTCATCAAGCGTGATGTCCATGCGCTATACCTTGCTAGCCGCGATCCAAGAGTGCCCTGGTACGCTAAAGCGCTGGCTATTGTGGTTGCGGCTTACGCACTTTCTCCAATTGATCTGATTCCGGATTTTATTCCGGTGTTGGGCTACCTTGACGATGTGATACTGCTCCCTCTCGGTGTTCTCGTGGTCGTCAAACTGATCCCTCCTGAAATCATGACCGAGCACCGCGAACTGGCTGATGCGGCGCACCAACGTCCTGTCAGCCTGGATGCCGCTGCGGTGATAACTTGCATCTGGGTAGTGTCGATTGGACTCGTCGGGTGGATTGCCTATCGCTATTTCAAATCATGAAGGCGAACTTCCAGACAGCCACTGAATCGAATCATGTTATGTCCGCTTTTGGCTAACTCCCGCGATCAGCCGCACCTTGCAACTACGTCCGCTCCTAGGTGTAAAGCCGACGTAATTTGGGGTTAATCGGACATCGAAAAAACGCCCGCTTTCGACCCGATTTCATCTGCTAATACCCCCGCGGCCTCAACCTGTCGATGCAATACAAGCGCTAGAGGTAAGTCGACGCCAATTCGAGGGTCGACTCGTTACCGACCCGATCGAAATTCGCCATGAGCCAGTCGCCGGCGGCGCGTTGGCCGATTTCTTTCAGTGTAGCCAAGAAATGTTCGTCAGCGTTGAACTTCGATGACGCGCCGAGCAGATTCAGTTTCTCCTCGGCCTCAATCACGTGAATATGCATCAGCTTGTAATGGTCTTCGTTGAGAGCCCCGCTGTGGATCAGCCGGCTCACGAAATTTATTGCACGCATCTCGTGCATCAGGCTCGCGTTAAAACTGATCTCGTTGACCCGGTTTTGAATATCTCGCGATGTTTTCGGCACCTCGTCGCGGCACAGCGGGTTAATTTGGATCACGACCACATCACGCGAGTCCGATTCGTAGATCAGCGGGTAAATCGCGGGATTACCCATGAACCCGCCATCCCAGTAGTGCTCTCCCTCAATTTCGACGGCTTGAAACAGGTGTGGAAGACAGGCCGACGCCAGCAAGACTTCCGGCGAGACGTCGGCATTTTTGAAAATGCGCGCACGACCGCTACGCACATTGGTCGCTGAAATGAACAGCTTGACGCGGCTGGCATGGCGGATCAGGTCGAAATCAATCAGATCGGTCAGGATGTCACGGAGCGGATTGTAGTTGAGCGGATTGATCTGGTAAGGCGAAAATGCCTTGGTGAGCGTTTCGAACGCCAACAGGCCAGGCGAGTGGTCGAGCGTATAACTGCCGATCAGCCACTGGAATAGCGAGCGTTGCACCGGGCTATACCGATCGATATCGGAAATCCGCCCCCAAAATTGGTCGAGCGCAGCACGGGCGCCATCGCGCCCATCGGTTGAATATCCAGCCGCGAAAACCACGGCATTCATGGCACCGGCACTGGTGCCGCTGATCGCCTCGATCTCGATGCGCTCGTCTTCGAGCAGTCGATCGAGGACCCCCCATGTGAAGGCGCCGTGGGCGCCGCCACCTTGCAGTGCCAGATTGACCCATTTTGTCATCGCGCCGTCCAACCGCCATCGATCGGCAACGCTGCCCCGGTCATTGAGCCGCCGGACGGGCCGGCGAGAAACAGCGCCAAACCGCTAATATGCTGGGCTTCGACGAAGCGCTTGCTCGGCTGCGATTCCAAAATAACGTCGCGGACGACTTGCTCTACCGACATGCCGTGCGCCTTAGCCTGGTCCGCGATTTGCCCGTCGACTAGCGGCGTACGCACGAACCCCGGGCAAATTGCATTGCAGGTAATGTTCGTCTCGGCGGTCTCCAGCGCCACAGTCTTGGTTAGGCCGACAACCCCATGCTTGGCTGCCACATAGGCGGCCTTGAACGGTGAAGCGACAAGACCATGCGCCGAAGCGATATTGATGATGCGCCCGAACTGGCGCGCCTTCATGCCGTGCAACGCCGCATTTATGGTGTAAAAATTGGACGACAGGTTAATCGCAAGAATGGCTTCCCATTTGGCGTGGGGAAATTCGTCGACCGGCTCGACATGCTGGATGCCGGCGTTATTGACCAAGATATCGACCGCGCCAAACGCCGCTTCGGTCTCTCGAATGAGGCTGCTGACTTCAACTGGCTTCGACATATCGGCGCCGCAATAGGCAACTTTTCCGAGGCACTCCCGTTCGAGGGAGTCGCGGATTGCCTCGATGTCGTCGGCGTCACCAAAACCGTTCAACATTACATTGGCGCCGGCGCCAGCTAACGCCCGCGCGATATCTAAGCCGATTCCGCTGGTCGAGCCCGTTACAACGGCGCTGCGGCCCGTGAGATCGGGAACCGCGAGCTCGGGCGCTGCAGACCCAGGGTGGGTGAGTGGCGATGACATAACTCTCCGTCCTTTAGCAATTGATCACCCCCGGATATTCTGTCGCTCCGCATTGGATTATGCCGAACGCTGGGGCAACGATTTCGCAGAGACACAGCTGCCTGTCATATATAGGCATCTTTTATTTCGCATCTCAGTTTTTTGAGTGTCGCCCGCGCTAATTGGAATATCCTTCGCGTTGTCGACGCATCGGTCAGTCCAGTTTACCGATCAAATTTATCCATGCGACGGGCTGCACTCCAATAGCGACAAGTAATCACGGCAGAAATTCGCTAAACCTAGCCGTCAGCGGGTGCCGGTGCTCACGACCGGTTTACACCGAACAACGGACATCACCCGCCTGCATAACTAGAAGCTGGAATTCACTCCTTTTGCGACGACAACAGATTCTGGACTTCCTCGAAAGACTCGGTGATCCGTTTTTCGATGGCTTCAGTCGCTTCGGCGTTTGTTTTGGCCATGATCTGTGAGATCTCATTCATGTCCTCGACCGCTTTTTCATAGGCAGCCTTGGCACTATCCAGCTGTTGGGTCGCTTTGGCAGAGGAGTCTCCGGTTTCTGATGCTTGTTTAATAGATTCCTGCGCGCGCTCCATACTCGCCTGTAACATCGCCGCCTGCTTTTCGGCGTAGGCTTGCACACCCGTCGTGATTGCCTGGCTTGCCTGGTTCATCGCTTCGAGATTGCGTTGGTAAGTTTCCGCCCATTGGTTCGGATCAATCCCAGGCAATTGAAATTGCGAAAAGTTCTTCTGGATGTCGCTGAAAAATTTAAATGGGTCCTCTTTGGCCATTGTTGGATACCTCTGTTCGGTTGTTGAAATTACAATTTTTGACTGGTTATGACGCACGTCTGTGGAAATCTTGCTACCTGCTTTAGGCCCATTTAATACATATGTTGACCGCCATTGATCGATAGAGTCGATCCGGTGATGAAGTCTGCAGCATCGGCGGTGAGGAACAACACTCCTCGTGAGATGTCGTCGGCCTTGCCAA
>JABDJY010000139.1 GCA_013003285.1 Alphaproteobacteria bacterium
AGACCGGCCTCGGCGCCGTGCGCGCGGCGCAGACCGAAATCGACGAGTTGTTTACCGGGCGCTGCAAGTACCATGCGCGCGGCTTTCGAGGCGATAACGGTCTGGAAATGGAGAAAATTGATCAACCGTGTTTCAACCAACTGAGCTTCGGGCAGCGGCGCGGTGACCCGCAGGATCGGCTCGGCGGCAAAAAAGACCGTACCCTCGGGCATGGCGTGCACGTCGCCGGTGAACCGGAACGCGGCGAGATAGTCGATCAAGTCTGAGCGAAACCTCCCACTGCGCGCTAACCAGTCGATTTCCGCCGGCGAGAAACGCAGGTTTTCTAAAAATTCCAAAGCCGGTTCGAGCCCGGCGGCTATGAGAAAATTTCGCCCGGCTGGCAATTTCCGCACAAAGAACTCGAACACCGCCGTTTCGGTGGTGTCCTGGTCCAGATAGGCCTGGATCATATTGATCTGATAGAGATCGATAAGCAGCGGGCTGGTCGCCGGGTTCATCGCCGTTCTTGTTTGTTTTTGGTCGCGGCTCTTGCGCTGCCGAGGGCGTTCGGCGGCGTTAGTAGACATGAGGCTCGTCCTCGATCAGGTGCGTCCATAGTGAGCCAATTTGCGATAGTCGGTTGCCGACGATTTCTTCTATTTGGGGCGACACTTCGACGACATCGATACCTGCGACCGTTCGGATTTGTAGATTGGCGATCGCGGGATCGGTCACCGGTTGGCCGATCTGGCTGACCAGGCAGCAATGTACATCGGTCACCACATTTACCGCGGCGACAATTTCACTGGCAATTTGCTGTGCCGCGAGGTTGTAGAGCTTACCGACATGGGTAACCGGGTTCTTACCAGCCACCGCTTCCATCGTCATCGGCCGGAACGGCGTGATGAGCCCGTTGGCTCGATTACCCCGGCCAACTTCACCATCGTCACCGGACTCGGCGGAGGTGCCCGTTACCGTCAGGTATATGTTTCCGGCATCGATATCGTCGCCGGCATTGACGACGACCGAGACTGTCTCGGGAGTTTCCTTGCGCGCCGCCTGCGTTGCCAACTCGATTAGAGCGGCCTTCTTGTTCCGATAATCACCAATATCGGCAACGTAACGACCGACCAATGCCACCGCGACCGTCAAGCAGATATGGTTGCCGCGGCGCACACCCATGACCTTTATATCCTCGCCGATTTCGGGGTGGCTTTGCTTGATCGCGGCGGAATTGAGTCGTCTCTCGACGCGATAGACAACACGTTCAAGCTCGCTCGCCGGCGCGAAACCGACGCCGCACGAGGTATCGTTCGCCATGGGGACACCGGTCTCGAATTGGCGCGCAAATAATTCCACGAGATCTGACGAGCCGGGCCGGGCCAGACAGTGAACCCGTATGTGCTGTTCCGGGTTCACTGCGTGCATATTACCACGGAACCAGTCGTCGACGCAGGTGGCGGCAATCTCTTCGATGGGAACTATAATCCCTTTGAACTCGCGCGTAGCGCGGCCGGAAAGAAATATTTCCATCGGTTCGAGCACCTCGCCACCGCCGAAGGCGGCGCGCGCCACACCACCCGATAGCAGCGCCTTGTCGACATTATGGTGGGCAATGGCGCCGAACTGGTCGAGGTAGAACCGACACAGGCGCCGGCTGAAGTCTTCTGCCAGCGCGTCGCAAATACTGTCCGGGTGACCCAATCCTTTGCGTTCAACCACCTCAAGCGCCCACTGGTCGACCGGCGGACCGTGTAAGGGTTCTATCGTCAGGTCCATAATTTTATTCCTGGGACTGCCTTGGTCGCAGCACTGGTACGCATCAACGTAAGGTTACCAATGGCGTTGACTGCCGGCCTTGCGCCACATCAACCGGCGTTGCCCCGGTCGAAACTGATTGGCAGGTTGATCCACGTCATCTCCTGGTGACGGTCGCGACTGCTAAACAAACGGTCCGGGAACAGGAAAGACAACAATCGAGTATTGCGCCATGCCGCAGCGTTTTCGCACCAACGAGTATATCGCCGACCGTATGCGCGAGGTCGCCGATCTTTTGGCGCAGCAAGGCGCGAATCCGTTTCGTGTCACGGCCTACCGCCGGGCGGCGGATACTGTTGTCGATCTCGACCGTGATGTCGCCGACATCGTCGCCGAAGAAGGGCGCGCCGGTCTCATCGCGCTGCCAAATATCGGATCTTCTCTGGCGGCCGCCATTGACGAAATGGCGGTCACGGGCCGATGGGCCCAACTCGAGCGGCTGCGCGGCACCCTGGCGCCGGAGAAACTTTTTCAAACGGTGCCCGGTATCGGCCCCAATCTTGCACGCGATATACATGACCATCTGCATATCGAAACCCTGGAAGGACTTGAGCAGGCGGCCCATGATGGCCGACTTGAAACGGTACCCGGGGTGGGGGTGCGGCGGGCGGCGACCGTGCGCGCCACCCTGGCGCAGATGCTCCAGCGGGTCCGGCCACGGCCCCCCCAGCCCGGCGAAGAGCCCGCGATCGACACAATCCTCGATGTGGACCTGGAATATCGCACCAAATCCAACCGGGAGGCATTGCCCAAAATCGCGCCGCACCGATTTAATCCGAGCGGCGAGGCTTGGTTGCCGATCCTCCACACGGATCGCGGAGACTGGCACTTCACCGCCATGTTTTCCAACACCGCGCGTGCCCACGAATTCGGACACACGCGCGATTGGGTAGTCATTTATTATCATAAAGACGACCGTCCGGAAGGTCAGTCGACCGTCGTGACCGAGACCCGCGGCGAATTGGTCGGCCGGCGGGTCGTGCGCGGCCGCGAGAGCGATTGCCGCGCTTACTACGCCCGCCAGGATAGCGACGAAGCCGCCTCGGCGTGATTGGGTGAAAATCTTTCTCTGGCAGATCTATCATTTGTCGTCTGTCTCTTCATTGGAGGCGACGATCAAACAGGCCTTTGCCAGCCAGCCACTCACTTACCGCGATGGCAATCGCTACATATCTTGTCAGGCGGGATAGAGGGATGTCCTTGCGGCAAGGCGGCGGCGGGAGCCACTGGGAACAGGGGCGTCGCTTTCGTTGCCGGCGGTTCACCCGTCCAATGGGTTTGGCGGAAATAGGCGTTGAATTCGTGCAGCGTACTGGCTGGCGGCAGGGCCAGAACGGCGCTGCCGACCAGCAAGAGCGAGACCAGAAGCGCCGTCACCGCTTCCCACTTTAAGGTGAGATGGTGGCTCGCCCGATCCCGCAGGTAATGAAGGAATCCCTTCCAATTATACGCCAGGTGGATCAGCCCAACGACAATGAAGACGACGGCGAAGCTGAGGTGCAATGTTTGCCAAGCGGGGCGGTCGAGGCCCAACAGGGTCCAGTCGAGCTGCCTCGAAATCCGCCCGTTCGGCGCCAGAAAATTTACAACGCCGCTTGTCAGCATCACTAAGAAACTGATTGTCACCAAATAGGTGATCAACCCGCGGAAGCTAAATCGGCGTTGTGTAGTGCGTTCTAAATGGGGTGTCGCCACGGCAATTTTCCTCAATACATTACCCTGTTCGCCGGCGTTTAACGCCGGCGTGGCAGCTCCGCGTTGAGCTAGCGCAAGGGTGCAGCCACACTTGGTAAGCGAAATGGCGGCGTGCGATTACCCTAGATCAAGGTGGCGGGATGTCGGAGCGGCTAGGTTTGGTCAACTTGGA
>JABDJY010000142.1 GCA_013003285.1 Alphaproteobacteria bacterium
AACCAAGACCGACGAATATAACGTGCCGGTAAAGGCCTATCACCTATCCGATGTCTGTACGCTCACCGACAAGTTCGATCTCGTACTGCTCACCTCGAAGGCCTACGATTCGCGCTGGCTGACCGAATTCATCAAGCCTTATCTGGCCGAGGACGGGCTGGTCGTCGCGGTGCAGAACTGCATGACCGCGGAGATGATCGGCGAGATTGTCGGGATGGAGCGAACCATCGGCTGCGTCATCGAACTGTCGTCGCAGTTATTCGAGCCGGCGGAAGTGCTGCGCAACACGGTGCAGACCGGCACCTGGTTCGGGCTCGGCGCCTTCGACCCGGCCCACGCCGACCGCGTCGAGGAGGTCGCCGAAGTGCTGCGCCACGCCGGCAAGGTCGATATCACCGCCGATATAATGTCGGCCAAGTGGATGAAGCTGATCGTCAATGCCATGACCATGGCGCTGAAGGCCATTCTCGGCACCACCAACGAGCAGGTCTTCAAATTGGACGGCGCGCGCGAGTTGTTTCTACGCTCCGGCGAAGAGGCTTTAGCGGCCGGCCAGTTGCTCGGCTACAAAGTGGTGCCGATCTTCGGGCTCAAGCCGGAGGATGTGGAGAACACCAACAATCTGCTGGAAACCCTGCTGGAAAAGATCACCAAGGATGTCGGGCCAACGGCGCTCAATACCGTGCTGCAGGACCATATGAAGGGCCGCTACAGCGAGATCGACATGATCAACGGGTTGATCGCTGACGAGAGCCGCCAGGCTGGCCGGCTGACCCCGGTGAGCGACGTGCTGGTCGACATCACACGGCGCATCCACGCCGGCGAACTGGCGCCCGACCAGGCCAATATCGAACTGATCCGCCAGGGCTTGGCGGAGTGAAGCCGAGGCGTTGATACACGTGAACCCGGTTTAGCCGGCCTCGTTTGCCAAGGGTAATTACGAAGGCTAAGCTTTTTTGGACGGTATTGACGGCGACATCACAAGGAACGCTAGAGTGGTTAAATCTGTTCTTCATGTCGGATGTGGGGTTAAAAACCCGGCCAAGCTGCATAAGCAATTCCAATCGTCGGAATGGCAGGAAGTTCGTTTGGATATAAATCCCGACGTCGAGCCGGATATCGTTGCCTCCATGACGGACATGCACGCAGTCGACGATGCGCAGTTCGACGCGATCTGGTCGTCCCATAATCTTGAACATCTGGAAACGACGGACGTCCCGACAGCCCTGAAGGGCTTTGTCCGGGTGTTAAGACCCGGTGGATTTCTGCTGACAACGCTTCCCGATTTGCAAAAAGTCGCCGAACTGGTGGCCCAAGATAAACTCGATGAACCCGCCTATGTATCGCGGGCGGGACCGATTGCGCCCCTCGATATGATTTTCGGCCACCGCGCCTCGATCGCGCGGGGGAATAAATTTATGGCTCAACGCACTGGCTTCACGGCCAAAACGCTACAATCCGCGCTCGAGAGCGAAGGTTTTGAGCGCGTGAGGGTTAAACGAGAGGGCTTTGACCTGTGGGCTGTGGCTCACAAGCCGCCCCACGGCTAGACACGAGTAGGCGAAACCCTGAGGGACGCCAACGCCGTAAATACAGTCATTTCCTACGTATCGAATACCGTCGAGTTGGCGCCCGGCGATGTTATCGCCTCCGGCACGCCCTCGGGCGTCGGCTTCTCGCGCGATCCACATATCCTCATGAAGCCGGGTGATGTCTGCGAGATCGAGGTCGAGCGGGTGGGAACCCTGGTGAACGAGATCGCCGAGGGGTAAAACCAGCGCGGCGCATGATCGAGATCAATTTACGAAAAATTGCTGGCCTTATACTGCTTTAGCGCAACGGCACGAAGCAGGACCAGATTAACCAAGCATCGCCGACGCGAAATGGAGAGCGATATGTCCGGCGCTTTGAGATCGATGATCTCGCTGACAGTTTTGGCGAGCCTTCTGGCGTTCGCAAGCTTTTCGACGGCGGACGCCAATCCGTCCACAACCGATGGCCAGCGCGGCATTAAAAATTTTCTGACGGAACATACCCTGGTCTACCCCGACAAAAAGGGGGAAGAGAATTTGATTCATTTTGGCCGCTTCGGCACCTTTGATTGGTATTTCCCCTGTCAGTTTGAGAGCGGCACCTGGAATCTGAACACGGACCGGGTGTTGAGCCTGACATATGACAACCCTGATTTTCAGTCCCGGCAGTATAAAGTGGCACGCCAGGATGACGGGATAACCCTTACCGACCCGGGAAACGACAGCCCCACGGTGGGGAAACTCATAGCCGGCAACCGCCTACCTTTTGGGTGAAAGACCGACTATCCGCGCGTGTCGCAGTGATATTATTGAACGCCAGTCCTGCCTAACTGAGGCCATGAGCACGCGTAAACCACTTAGACTAACGCTTCGCGGCGATCGCCTCCGCATTCGCCTGTGAAGCTGGAGCTTTAGTTCAAAGACAGATGTCGCTTTGGAAGTTGCGCAAATGGCGCAGCGAAACGTTCTGAAAACACCCTCGGATTAGGCGCTGAACAGCCGGGCCATCATGTCGTAGTTACGGTCCGAATGTGATTTCGCCAACAGACACAATTTCTCGGCATCGCGTGCCAGGGCGGCTCGCATCATCTCACCATGTTCCTCATGGGCGATGCGCTTTGTCTTAGGCTCCAAGATAAACTGACGCCGATATCGGGCCGCTTGATCGTAAATTATCTGCCTAAAATTGAGTACCCAGACCGACGTGCAGGCCGCCACCAATGCTTCGTGAAAATCCTCGTTCGCCTGCTCCCACGCATCGGCCGTGGCGCCGGCGGTCTCGTGCAGAATATCGTGTTCTCGGTCCAACCGGTCATAACAGGCGACGATATGCGCCTCCCAATCGTCATCGCCGTTCTTCACAGAATCGCTGAGGGCCGCGCATTCGAGCAACTTTCGGGTCTCCGTGATGTCTCGATAGTCGCCCGTCGATACCGGCGCGACCCGGAACCCTTTTTGACCCTGCGTCGTAACAAGTCCGCTAGATATAAGGCGCGACAGCGCTTCTCGCAGCGGACTGGCGCCAATGCCGTAATTGGCGCGCAAATCGTCGATCCGCAATTTGCTGCCGGGCGCCACCACACCGGTCAGAATATCGCGGCGCAAATTCTCGATCGCGATATCCACGAGGGTCGCAGCTTCCGAGACATTCGGCGTATCTGTCAAAATACATTCCCCACTCTTCTTAAAAGGAAGATATGCCACCGCCAATGCGTGCGCAACGGTAACGGCCCCGGCACAAGACCATTGCGGGCGGTCTTTCCGAAAGACGCTGTCAATCCTTCACCTATGCAGTCTTCGCCTCGTCCAAACCCAACTGCTCGATCATCTGGTCGCGCATGACAAATTTCTGCGCCTTGCCGGTGACGGTCATGGGGAACGCGTCGACGAAATGCACATAGCGGGGGATCTTCTGGTGGGCGATCTGGCCCTGGCAGAATTCGCGAATTTCCAGATCGTCGGCGGCCTCGCCCTCGACCAGCTTGATCCAGGCGCAGAGCTCCTCGCCATATTTCGGGTCGGGCACGCCGAACACCTGCACGTCGGCCACCTTGGGGTGGCGGTAGAGATACTCCTCGATCTCGCGCGGGTACAGGTTCTCGCCGCCGCGGATCACCATGTCCTTGATGCGGCCGACGATGTTGCAATAGCCGTCCCCATCCATGGTGGCGAGATCGCCGGTGTGCATCCAGCCGTCGCCATCGATCGTCTCCGCCGTCTTCTCCTCGTCGTTCCAATAATCGCGCATCACATGATAGCCGCGGGCGCAGAACTCACCTGTGGCACCCGGCGCGACGGTCTGACCGGTCTCGTCGACAATCTTGATCTCCACATGGGGATGCACCCGACCCACCGAGCCGACGCGCCGTTCCAGCGGGTCGTCCAGATCGGTCTGGGTGGAGGCCGGGCTGGTCTCGGTCATGCCGTAGCCGATGGTCACCTGATCCATATTCATCTTGTCGATGACCTCTTTCATCACCTCGACCGGGCATGGCGAGCCCGCCATCATGCCGGTGCGCAGGCTGGAAAGATCGAAGCGGTCGAACTCGGGGTTCTGCAACATGGCGATGAACATGGTCGGCACGCCAAGCACGCCGGTGCAGCGCGCCGCCTCGATTGTCTCCAAAGTCGTCAGCGGATCGAAGGCCTCACCGGGAAAGACCATCGCCGCGCCATGGGTCAGGCAAGAGAGATTACCGATCACCATGCCGAAGCAATGATAGAGCGGCACCGGAATGCACATCCGGTCGGCTTCGGTCAGCGCGAACTTCTCGCCGATGAAATAGCCGTTATTGAGAATATTCTGGTGGCTCAGTGTGGCACCCTTGGGCGAACCTGTGGTGCCGCTGGTGAACTGAATATTGATCGGATCGGTTGAGTGCAGCGTATCGGCCAGGGCCGCGACCGCGCCGTGGCCCGCCGCCGCGCCGGTTGCCACCACATCGTCGAACGAATACATCCCGGCATTCGCCGCGCCGCCGATTTGAATGACCGTCCGCAGATGGGGCAGCTTTTCCGACCGCAAATCGCCCGGCGCGGCGGTGTCGATTTCCGGCGCCAGATCGCGCAGCATGGCGATGTAATCGCTGGATTTGAATGCGGTCGCGGTGATCAGCGCCTTGCATTCCACCTTGTTGAGCGCGAATTCCAACTCGGCCAGCCTATAGGCCGGGTTGATGTTCACCAGAATCAGGCCGGCCTTGGCGGTGGCGAACTGGGTGACCACCCATTCCATATTGTTGGGTGACCAGATGCCGATGCGCTCGCCCGGCGCCAAGCCCAGTTCGATCAACCCGGCTGCGCAATCATTGACCCGCTGCTGCAGCGCGGACCAGCTCCAGCTTATATCCTGGTGCGGCACCACCAGCGCGTCATGGTCGCCCCAACGCGCCGCCGCCTTGTCGAAATAAGCACCGATCGTATCACCGAGCAGCGGCACATCGGACTCGCCTCGCGCATAGGCTTGGGTCAATTCGTTCATGGCCCCCACCCTCCCCTTTTAAATATGGCGTAGCAGTATGATCCTCCTCCAACAGAGTGGTGGCAAGTCCAAGATATTTCTGCGCCGACCCGTTGGCGTCGCGCGGCGGGCGTCGTAAAACCGATCCCATGAAAATTACAGACATTCGCGAAATCGCTGTCCCGGTGAATTCGAACCTGCGCAATGCGGTGTTCGATTTCAGCCAGATGACCACCTCCATCGTCGCCGTGATCACCGATGTGGTGCGCGACGGCGCGCCGGTGGTGGGCTACGCCTTCAACTCCACTGGGCGTTATGCCTGTGGCGCGCAGATGCGCAACCGGCTGATCCCGCGCATCGCCAAGGCCGATGCGGATTCGCTGCTCAACGACGCCGGCGACAATCTCGACCCGGAGAAGATGCTCGCCGTGATGCTGCAGGGCGAAAAACCCGGCGGCCATACGGAGCGCTCGGTCGCCATCGGCACCATCGAGGTGGCGATCTGGGACGCGGTCGCCAAGATCGAGCAGAAGCCGCTCTACCGGGTGATCGCCGACCGCTACAGCAACGGCAATGCCAGCCAGCGCATGTTCGTCTATGTAGGCGGCGGCTGGTACCAACCGGGCAAGGGCGTGCCCGAATTGCTCGCCGAGATGCGCGGCTATCAGGAGATGGGCTACACCCAGCTGAAAATGAAAGTCGGCGGCGCGCCCCTGGCGGAAGATTTAGAGCGCCTCGAGGCGGTGTTGGCGCTGGTCGGCGACGGTCAGCTTCTGGCGGTCGACGCCAATTGCGGCTTCGACAATAAAACCGCGCTGGAATATGGCCGCGCATTGGCGCCCTATAATCTGCGCTGGTACGAAGAGCCCGCCGACCCGCTCGATTTCGCGCTGATCGCCCAGCTTGCGGAGTTCTACGAACCGCCCCTGGCCACCGGCGAGAATCTGTTCTCGACCCAGGATGTGCAAAATCTGGTGCGCTATAGCGGCATGCGGTCCGACCGCGACGTCATCCAGATCGACCCGCCGCAGAGCTACGGCGTCACCATGATGTCGCGCACCCTGGCGATGCTGGCCGAGAATGGCTGGTCGCCCAAATCGGTCATGCCCCATGGCGGCAATCAGATGTCATTGCACATCGCCGCCGGTTTCGGGCTCGGCCTTTGCGAATCCTATCCCAACACCTTCGGCATGTTTTCCGGCTTCGCCGACGACGCGGAAATCATCGATGGCTATATCACACTCGACGACCGGCCCGGCATCGGCTTCGAGGCCCAGGCCGATCTCTATAAGATCATGTCGGAACTGTCGGCGGGATAACCAACAACGTCAAAAAATAACGGGGGAGCATCATGTTTGAATATTTTCCGGATAATTATCCTTGGTCCATGGCGGCGCTGATGACCTTGAACGCCGGCGCAGTGATGTCGGAAATCGACGAAGCCTGCCGCGATCTGAAACCCATGGCCAGCGCCAATGACGACGCGGCCAACGATGCCTGGCACGCCAACTGGTCGGCCATGGGCGACCGCAACGAACGCCTGGCCAAGGTCGACAAAGCGGCCGGCAACAATCTCAGCGCCGGCGAAAAATGGCTGCGCGCTGCGGTCTACTACATGACCGCCGAACGCATGTGTAAATCCGACGACCCGCAACGTTTCGAGACGTACAAGCACATGCTCTCCTGTTTTCGCTCGGGCGTTGAACAGCGCGGCGACAATATGGAATGGGTCGAGGTGCCCTATAAGGACACCTCGCTGCCGGCGATCTTCGTGCCGGCGCAGACCAGCGAACCCAACCCGCCCTGCCTGATCCATTTCGACGGCCTCGATGTGATGAAGGAGTTCCTCTATCTGTCGGGCGTGGCGCGCGAATATAACCGCCGTGGCGTCTCGGTGCTGCTGGTCGACCATCCCGGGGTTGGCGAAGCGCTGCGCCTGCGCGACCTCAAACTGTTCCCCGAGGTCGAGGTGCCGGCCGCCGCCGCGGTCGATTATCTGGAGACCCGCCCGGACGTGGATGCCAACCGCATCGGCATCGCCGGCATCAGCCTGGGCGGCTATTACGCGCCGCGCGCCGCCGGCTTCGAGCATCGCCTGAAATGCTGCGTCGCCTGGGGCGCCATCTGGGATTACGGCCCGATCACCGAAGGCCGCATCACCGGTTCCGGTACGGCGCTCTCGGTCTCCCATTGGGAGGAGCATATGAACTGGGTGTTCGGCACCAGCTCCGCCGACGAAATTTTAGAGACCGCCCGGCGCATGACCCTGGCCGAGGCGGTGCCCAACATTCAATGCCCGCTGCTCGTGGTCCATGGCGGCGGCGACCGGCAAATACCGCTGCAGATGGCCCACAACACCGTCGATAACGCTACCAGCAGCCCGCGCGCGGATCTAAAAATATTCGGCCC
>JABDJY010000181.1 GCA_013003285.1 Alphaproteobacteria bacterium
GGTCAATGCTTCGCCGGTGCCGCGCGCGGTGCCGTCCCAGCCGCCGCCGGCGCCGCCGGGAATGAGAAAGTGAATCGAATCGATTTCGGCTGCCGCCGCCGGGGCACTGAATGCCGCCAGCGATAAGGCGGCCGCGCCTGCAATCGCGACACGGCGTGTCATGGTTGAAAATGTCATTGGGCTCTCCTCTAAATTTCTGCTGAGCCGCGCAAATTATATGTGGGATAACGATTTGCCGGTGTAATTGTCGGCATTTGCGATCAGCTATTGGCGGAAATGTGACAGTTGGGGAACGACGGCACAAGTTCGACTAATGGACTAGGCAAAGGCATACTCGCGCCGAGAGTCTTTACGGTGGTGGGGCTTTATTCCGCCGCGTCGTCGGTCCGTTGGCGCAGCGTTTGGGCGCCGATGGTGCCGATTTGGGCGCGATGGCGCAGCAGTTGATCGGCCAGCACGACCGCCATCATGGCCTCGCCCACGGGCACCGCGCGAATACCGACGCACGGGTCGTGGCGACCCTTGGTGGCGATCTCGGTTTCCGCACCGGCCCGGTCGACCGTCTGGCGCGGGGTGAGGATAGAGCTGGTCGGTTTGACGGCGAAGCGCACCACCAAATCCTGGCCGGTCGAGATGCCGCCCAAAACGCCGCCGGCGTTGTTCGAAGTGAACGCGACCCGGTCGCCATCGATACGCATTTCATCGGCATTTTCTTCGCCGGTCAGGGCCGCCGCGGCCATGCCGTTGCCGATTTCCACGCCCTTGACCGCGTTGATGCTCATCATCGCGGCGGCCAGTTCGGCGTCGATCTTGCCGTAGATCGGCTCGCCCAGGCCGACCGGCACGCCCGACGCGGTCACTTCGATGATGGCGCCGACGCTGGAACCCGCCTTGCGGACTTTATCCAGATAGGTCTCCCATTCCTTCGCCGCAGTGGGGTCGGGGCACCAGAAGGGGTTGTTCTCAATTTCGGACCCATCCCAATTGGCCCGGTCGATGGGCTGGTCGCCGATTTGCACCAGGGCGCCTTGAAGGGTCACGCCGCCGGGCACGACCGAGGCCAACACCTTGCGGGCGATGGCGCCGGCGGCGACCCGTGATGCGGTCTCGCGCGCCGACGAACGGCCGCCGCCGCGATAATCGCGGATGCCGTATTTGGCGTCATAGGTGTAATCGGCGTGGCCCGGCCGGTATTTGGTGGCGATGTCGCCATAGTCGCGCGAGCGCGCATCGACATTGCGGATCATCAGGCTGATCGGCGTGCCGGTGGTCTCGCCCTCGAACACGCCGGACAGGATCTCGACCTGATCGGGTTCCTGGCGCTGGGTGGTGAAACGCGACTGGCCGGGCTTGCGCCGGTCGAGCCAGTGCTGGATATCGCCTTCGGCCAGGGCGATGCGTGGCGGCACGCCGTCGACAACACAGCCGATCGCGGGCCCATGGCTCTCGCCCCAGGTCGTGAAGTTGAAAAGTCGGCCGAAGCTATTGGCGGCCATCGAAAATCTCCATGGCGGAGCCTAATCGCCGGACGATTTCAGGCTGGAGAGCAGCTCGGCGGTGTCGTGGGCCGCGTCGACGGCGACCATGCCGACAACGTTATAGCCGCTATCCACATGGTGAACTTCACCGGAAACGCCGGAGCCGAGATCGCTGAGCAAATACAGGCCGGCGCCGCCGACCTGATCGATGGTGACGTTGCGTTTCATGGGCGAATTCAGCTCGTTCCATTTCAGGATATAGCGGAAATCGCCTATGCCGCTGGCCGCCAGGGTCTTGATGGGGCCTGCCGATATGGCGTTCACGCGAATGGCGCGCCCGCCCAAATCGACGGCGAGATAACGCACGCTGGCTTCGAGCGCCGCCTTGGCCACGCCCATCACATT
>JABDJY010000186.1 GCA_013003285.1 Alphaproteobacteria bacterium
GCGTATGGTTGTGGCCGCGATAGGTGCAGAAGGTGTAGTCGTCGGCGTGCATGGCGCCGGCGAACCCGGACGCGATGGCCTCTTGACCAAGCCCCAGATGGCTGGTGCCTTTGATCAGATTCTGGAAGAACAGATCGTTGGCCCGTTGCTCCAAATGGCGACACTCAAGCTGCAGCCGCCACAGTTCAAGGCGTTGCGCCTCACCAATATCGTCGTTCGCCAGATCGGGTACCGGCGATTTTTTTGCGGGCCGTTTTGCCAATGCGTCCTCCCTCAACTCAAAGCTATGTTCGAGCCCGCCAGGGCCTCCGGCGAGTTCGGTATTATGTCACAAATGAATCGTGCCGTGGATCAATAGCGGTTGGCTATCGGCAGCTCCTGCGCCGGATACAGCGTGATGACGCGGCACCCCTTGTCGGTGACGATCACCTCTTCCTCGATGCGCGCCGCCGACATGCCGTCGGTTGCCGGGCAATAGGTTTCCAGCGCGAACACCATGCCGGTTTTGATTTCCAGCGGATGGTCGAACGACACCAGGCGGCTGATCACCGGCCGCTCGTGCAGATTGAGCCCGAGCCCGTGGCCGAATTGCAGGCCGAACGCCTCCATCTCATTGGCGAAGCCAAAATCCTCGGCCTTGGGCCAGACTGCCGCGATCTCGTCGGTTGTCGTTCCTGGCTTAACGCGCTCGATAGCCGCGTCGATCCATTCGCGCGCCTGCTTATAGGCGTCTTCCTGCGCCACGGAGGCTTTGCCGACGGCGAAGGTGCGGTAATAGCAGGTTCGGTAGCCGTTGTAGGATTGGATGATATCGAAGAACGCCTGATCGCCGGGCCGCAGGATACGGTCGGTGAAGTTGTGCGGATGGGGCGAACAGCGTTCGCCGGAAATGGCGTTAATCGCCTCGACATCGTCGGAGCCCAGCTCGTAGAGCTTCTTATTGGCCAGCGCGACGATATCGGATTCGCGCACGCCCGGTTTCAGCTCTTCCTGGATCATGTGATAGGTGCCATCGACCATGGCGGCGGCCTGATTGAGCAGGATCAGTTCGTCCTGGCTTTTGATCTCGCGCGCATCGAGCATCATCTGCTGGCCGTCGACCACGTTGATCCCGACACGTTCCAATTCGCGCATCATGGGGGGCTCGATCATATCGACGCCGACCGGCTGATCGGCAACGCCCTCTTCGACCAAAATATCCTTGATCTCTTCCGCATGGCCGCGCATCAGACCGGCCGACGGCGGCACCATGCCGCGCATGCCCAACAGCCCGGCGCGACAGTGGTCGGCGTGAAGCCAGGGCGCGTAGAGCCGGTGGTGAACGGCCGCAGAACCAAAATCCCAAATATAGGGATCGCCATTGCCGGTGAGCAGCGAGAAGCGGGTCATCTTGTCCCGCGACCATTCGCCGATGACGGTGCTGGTCATGTAGCGGATATTGTTATTGTCGAAACTGAGCATGGCGCCGAGTTCGGAACCAGCCAGCGCCGCGCGCAGCCGGGCCAGCCGGTATTCATGCAGACGCTGGAAATTTACCCGCTCTTCGAAATCGACGTTATTGTGGCCTGGTGCGGGGACCGCCCGATCCCAGATATGACCCGGATCGATGTCGTCGGGATGAATGATGCCGGAATTACCGTCGCTCGGTGCCATGATTAGCCTCTCCCCGGCCTAGTTTCTAGGCCCAAATTCTCTTCCAAAATCGCCGCAAACCGGCCCGTTAAGGCCCCTGCAGCCGGTTAACTAACCATTTCAGCCGCCACCTTGCGTGTCAATTCAAAATCCTGACGCGCGCCCCTACCACACCCCGCCATTTCCGGGTCGGCGCGTTGACCGCTTGTCAAATATGGAGTAGCGACCAATAGTCAAATGTTTCGAGGCTAACGCGAAACAATGGCTGGCGGACACGCCGGCAAGGGATGAAAGCAGGTCAGGGTGAGTAACGCAAAAATCGTGTTCGGCGGCGCGGCGCGCGTGCAGATGATGCGCGGCGCCGATGCGTTGGCCAGTGCGGTCAAGGTGACGCTGGGACCGCGCGGCCGCAATGTGCTGCTCCAAACCGATTTCGAAGCGCCGCAGGTTTCCAAGGACGCCGCCACCATCGCCGAGCGGATCGAATTCGCCGACAAGTTCGCCAATATGGGCGCGCGTTTCCTGCGCCAAGTGGCGATGGAAACCGGCGAAAGCGCCGGCGACGGCGCCTCGACGGCCACGTTGCTGGCAAACTCCATCCTGCGCGGCGGCGTTCAAGCGGTCGGCGCGGATCTGGGCGCGCTGGGCGTGAAGCGCGGCATCGAAAAGGCCGTCGAAGCGGTCGTGGCCCATATAAAGGCCAGTGCTAAACCGATTACCGACAACGCGCAGATCGCCCAAATCGCCACCATTACCGCCAATGGCGACGACAAGATCGGGCGGCTGATCGCCGGTGCAGTGGCGGCGACCGGCGAGCATGGTGAAATCCTGGTCGAAGCCGGCCGGGCGACCGACGACCGGCTCGAGACCATCAACGGCATGTGGTTCGACCGGGGCTATGTGTCGCGCGCCTTCGTCACCGATGAATCCAATTTAAGCGCCGAACTGCGCAACCCCTTGATCCTTATCTACGGCACGAAGATCTCGAGCCTCGACGGCTTCATGCCGTTCCTCGACCGGGCGATCGAGAAGAAGCGCCCCCTGCTGATCATCGCCGAGGACGTGGAACACGAGGCCCTGACCACCCTGGTGGTGAACCGTCAAGAGGGCGGGCTCAAGGTCGTCGCGGTCAAGGCGCCGGGCTTCTCCGACCATCGTCGCGAAGCGCTGGAAGATCTGGCGATCCTCACCGGCGCAAAGGTCGTGCTCGGCGAGCGCGGCATGGATTTGATCGACGCCAGCCCCGACGTCATGGGCAGCGCCAAGTCGGTGAAAGTCAAAGTCGATAAGACCACCATCATCGGCGGCGGCGGTGCGGACGCGGCCGTCGCGGCGCGCTATGAGCAGATGCGCTACACGCTGGCGCGGACCAAGTCGGACCAGGAGCGCCGAACCCTGCGCACCCGTTTGGCCAAGCTGACCAGTACCATCGCCTATATCCATGTGGGCGGTTTCACCGAGACCGAAATTCAGGAACGCAAAGGCCGGGTCGATAAGGCCCTGCGCGCGGCACGAACCGCGTTGGATGGCGGCTTCGTCGCCGGCGGCGGCGCGGCCCTGCTCCATGCCGCCAAATCGCTCGATGGATTGGCGGGCGAAGATTGCGACGAATTTGCCGGCATTCAGATCGTTCGCCGGGCGCTGGAAGAACCGGTCGGCCAGATCGCCGACAATGCCGGCGCCGACGGCAATCAGGTCGTCAATCAGATCATGGAGAGCGACGATACCGGCTTCGGCTTTAACGCCAAGTCGCTGGCGTTCGGCAACATTGTGGAGGGCGGCGTGATCGACCCGACCAGCGTGGTCTGCCTGGCGCTACAGCGCGCCGCCTCGGTCGCCGCCCCGCTGTTGGTCACCGAAGCGGTGATTGCGGAAAAGGTGGTGAAGAAAATGCCCCGCCATCCCTTCGCCTGCAAATGCTCCGATCATGACCACCATCATTATCCCGGCGACCCCTATCACGAACATCATCACGCGCACTAACTGGGAAATGCGCGACCCGCGTTCCATGATAACGGCGATTCCATCGAGGCCCGGGGCGAATGCTCAAAGCGTAAAAACAGCTCGGTGAAAGGAGCGCGATATGGACTATTTCCTATCAGTCAACCACTACATCTGTGGCGACGATATGTCGTTTCCCGATTTCGCGGAGGCGGTTAGCAAGGCCGGGATCGGATCGGTTGCCGTCACCCGCACGGCATTGTTTGAAATGGGGGTGCCGGCAATCAGCCAATGTCTGAAGGACAATGGCCTGGGCGTATCGTCGCTCAACAGCGCCGGATATTTCACCGGTTTAAGTCCGAAAAATAAGGAAAAATACAGCGACAGCGAGATGATCGATATCGCCGCGGAACTGGGCGCTGTGAATCTGACCATCATCAGCGGCGGCGCCGGCAATCCGACCAAGCCCTTTGCCGATGCGTATGAACTGGTGAAATCCGGTTTGGCCGAGTTGGCCGTGCTGGCCGCAGCGAAGGGGGTCGTTCTGGGGGTCGAGCCCATCAGCCCCAACAACATTCTGACCACCGGCTGCATCAACACCATCGCGCATGGGCTCGATATCATTAAGCCCCATGCCAATGTCAAACTGCTGCTCGACCTCAACCATTCTTGGTGGGATCCGGACTTTCCCGGACTGCTAAAAGACGCGCCGGAAACGGTTTCCCTGATCCAAATGTGTAACTTGAAATTCGAGAATGGCCGCGCCGCCGGGCGTGAGACCTTAGCCGCCGGTCACCTGGATATGAAGTGGTTGATCGGTGAGCTAATGGCCGGTGGCTTTCAGGGGCCCTTCGAATTCGAGCTGTTCCCCGGGGATCTAAAGGGACGCGATATCGGTAGCCTCATTACCGGCTATGCGAAGGAATTTGCCGAATGCGTTGCAGCGACCTAGCTTGAGAATAATCCGAGGCATCGGATAAGTGAGGGCGAAAAACTCATCCTGGATAGGTCTGGTCCGGCGGGCCGTTTTGCTGGTCGCTGTCGGTTACGTCTCGTTCACCACGGCTGTGTTCTTCCTACAGCCGCGCCTCGTGTACGGCATTAATTCGCCGTCCCGCGTGGTGAGCGCAACGCCAGCAAAAATCGGTCTCGCCTTTGAGTCCGTTAAATTTACCACGGAAGATGACGTCCAGCTCGACGGCTGGTATTTGCCTGCCGAGCAGCCGCGGGGCGTGTTGCTATTTTTCCATGGCAATGGCGGCAATATTTCGCACCGGCTCAATTCGCTGCGAATTTTCAACGCCCTCGGTCTGTCCACCTTCATTTTCGATTATCGCGGCTATGGGCGCAGCGATGGAAAGACAACAGAACAAGGCACTTATCTCGATGCCGACGCGGCCTGGCGATACCTGACCGCCGAGCGCGGAATATCCGAACAGGACATTGTCGTTTTCGGGCGCTCGCTCGGGGGATCGATCGCCGCATATTTGGCGATGAAAAAAGCGCCACAGGCGTTGATCCTTGAATCCACATTCACGTCGGTCCCCGATGTCGGGGCGCAAAGATACCCCTTGCTGCCAGTACATTTGCTCAGCCGATTCCAGTACCCCACACGCGAATATCTGAAAGCCGTATCCGCACCGGTTCTCATCACCCATAGCGCGCAAGACACGATCATTCCCTTCGAACATGGCCGCGCGTTATTCGCCGTTGCCAACGAACCAAAATCGTTTCTGGAAATCGCCGGCGGACACAATATCGGGTTTCTGCAATCGGGGAAGACTTACACTGACGGCCTGGACAGTTTCTTGACGGCCCATCTGGGTCGCTGAAATTAGCGCCGGCCTGTCGCTTTTTAAGTCGGCGACAGCACGTGGATGGTTCGCTCGGCGATCATGTCTTTCGACTTGGCGGCGTAGGCGGCCATGTGGGGCGAGGCGGCGTGCGCCATGAGGGCCTCGAGGCTGGCCCATTTTTCGACCACCACAAAAGTGTCGTCGCCAAACTTGGCCTGGAACGCGCCGACGCCCTCGGCATCGACCGTCGCTTGGTATTCGATGCAGCCATCTTCTACCAGAACGGCAGGCACGTTGGCGCGGAACGCCTCCAACAGCGTATCGCGCATGCCCGGTTTGGCGGTAATGATCGCGACGATGTGAACGGTTTCCATCGGGCTTCTCCTTGGTTTGGCTTCGAGACACGGGCGACGTTACGTGGGGTTTCGCCCGGCGGCAATGGGGCAGCAATGGGATGCTGCGATCAACCGGTTCATAAATTTTAAAGGTAAAACATGTCCAACATATATCGTGGCATATCCCCACGGCGCGGGGTCGCTGTCATAGTATGGATGGCTGTTAATACCTGAGGTCGTGCCGGTCGATCAGAAACGAAATGCATAGCAGAACCACACTCCTCCTCGCGATCTTCGTGCTGCTTGTCGCGCAGACAGTATCGGCGCTGGTGGCTCAGACCCCGGCCCTCAGCGGGCAGTTGACCGGACCCGACGCCTATATGCGCCTACACCGGGTGCTGCAACTCTATCAAAGCGGCGGTTGGTACGACGCCTTGGTCCTGCGAACCAACGCGCCCTTCGGCGAGCAACTTCACTGGACCCGACCGCTGGACGGCATCCTCTTCGCCGGTGCTTGGATCGGCAGCGCGGTGACCGAGTTTCCCCGCGCGCTGTGGGCCTGGGGCATCGTCATCGGGCCGGCCACCCTGTTGCTGCTGGTGCCCATCTGGTCCTGGGGAACGCGTCCTCTATTGGGCCCCGGCGCCTTCATTCTGTCGCTCGCTTTGCTGGTCATGATGCCGGTCCTCAACGGCGTGTTCCTGCTCGGACGCCCCGATCACCACGGCCTGCTGGCCCTGGCGTTTCTGAGCATGATCGCCATTTTCGTGCGCCTGGCGACGGCGCCATCGGAGACCCGCATCGCTTTGGTCGCCGGTATCATCGCCGGCGCCGCGCTGTGGGTCAGCGTCGAGGCGATGGCGGCGGCGGCCTATTTCGGCGCCGCGCTGGCGCTGCTCTGGGTCTGGCGCGGCGAGACCTACGGTCGTCACATTTCCCATTATCTGGTCGGCCTCTTCGCCGCGATGACCCTGTCGCTGATCATCGAACGGCCGCCCGATCAGTGGCTGTCGCCCTTCTATGAGCGCGTATCGGTGGTGCACTGGTACCTGACGGCCATCCTGGTCATCACTTGGTTTTCGGCGATGGCCGTGGCACCCCGCCTCCCCATCACCTCGGCGCGCACGTGCCGCATTGCGGTGCTGGTCGGCCTGGGTGCGATCGCGATGCTTGCCATGGCGCTGGTCTTTCCGAAGTTCTTTCAAGGCCCGCTGGTCGACTTCCGTTCACCCACCTTCGACGCCTGGATGGCGGTGAACACCGAGGTTCGCCCGTTCTGGCCGATCGACCGGATCTCGCTGAGTAAGTTCCTGGCTAATCTGGGGATGGCGGTCATCGCGGTGATCTATATCGGGCTAGCGTGGAAAGCCGCGCCAACGGCACGGCGCAATGTCTTCGCTATTTTACTGCTGGGATACGCGGTCTACATTCCGCTAACCCTGTTTCAGTTGCGCTGGGCGAGCTATGCGCAGGAACTCACCCTTATCCCGCTCGCCTTGGCGCTGATCGGCGTGTGGCAATGGAACGGCGCGATCACCCTTGCCGGGCGGGCCTATCCGCTGCGGTCGCTGCTGGTAGCGCTAATCGTGACAGCGCCGTTTATTGCATTTGCTCTCGTCGCCGGTACTGGCAATTCGTCGGCGCAACCGGGTACCGCTGCCAGCGCCTATCCAGGCTGCGACCGGATCGCGATCAGCCAGCACCTCAGCCATATCCACGGCCAGGGATCGCCCGACGATATCTTGTTCACCTATTCCTTCTGGGGGTCGGAACTTATCTGGCGCACGCCCTATAGCGTCGTCGGCGCGCCCTACGGAAACACCCAGTCGCTATTGGATACGGCCCGGTTATTCGGCGCCACCACCGACGCCGACGCCGTCGAGGTGGTGCGCCGCCGTGGCATCGATCTGATCCTGACCTGCACCGGCGAAATCGAGAACAGCCAATATGACCGGGACCCTGCCACCTTCTTTAGCCGCCTCACCGCCGATCGGCCGGGCTGGCTCGCCCCGGTTAAGCTACCGGAACATCTCGCGCCGACATTCCGACTCTATCGCGTCCAGAGCGAGAAACTGCCGGGTTAAGCGCCGCTTCTAAGATTTATAGGCTTCTGAGGTCCGCCGCAGGAAGACAATGAAAATCAACGCGGTGGCGAACATGATCAGGCTGTAGGTCGCTGCCGGCACCGCCGCCAGCCCACCGCCAAAGAGCAGCGCCGCCACGGCAATCGCCAAGGTTCCATTCTGCAATCCGCACTCCAACGAGATGGCGATGCGTTGCGGTCTGCCCGACGCGAACAGTTGGGCGACAAAATAGGCCAGGGCCATCATCGTCACATTCAAAACCAGGGTCACCAGTCCCGCTTGGGCGAAATATTCGACGATGTTGTCGCGCTCCGCCAATATCGCGCCAATGAGAACCAGCACGAACAGCCCGGCCGAAATCTTGCGCGCTATCGGCTCAAACCCGATGGCGAAGCCCGCCGCCACGCGTCGCACCACGAGCCCGAGCACGACCGGCACGGTGACGATGACGAACACGCTAATTGCGGTGCTGGCCACGGATATATCGGAACCGCCCTCAGCGCCGATCAGCTGGGTATAGGAAAACACAATGATGATCGGGATGGTCGCGACGCTGAGCAGACTGATAATCGCGGTCAACGAAATTGACAGGGCAACATCGCCGCGCGCGAACAAGGTCAAGATGTTCGAGGTCACGCCACCCGGCGCCGCGGCAATGATCATGACCCCCAGCGCGAGCTCCGGCGGCAACGGCCATACGCTGACCAACGCAAAGGCCACGGCGGGCAACAGGATGATCTGCGACAAGGCGCCGACGAAGAAATCACGCGGCCGTCGCGCGACGCGGGCGAAATCGTCGAAGGTCAGCCCGAGGCCGAGCGCAAACATGATGAAGGCCAGCGCTATCGGCAGAACCACGTCGGTCACGATACTCATAACATTCCCCCCGGAACGCGCTCATCAAATACTCAGATCGAGCCGATTACAATCTTTCAGCTCGGCCTTGGCAGCGGCGTTCCCATGATCGTCTACGCCCGCTTCGCTGGGCGGTTTATAGGCATAATGCGTATCGTCGGGAAAGCGTTGGTGCCGCGCCTCGCCGGCGCGAAGATAGTCCCGCATTGCCGTTGCGGTGTCCATCGCGTGCCTGCTGCTCCATAGGGGTCGATCAACACGTTACGCTGAAAAATTTAGGACAGGCAACAGGCCGAACTTAGTGTCGATCACTTGAACCCCCGTGACCGCCGGAAACGCCGCCCTGCTAGCAAAATTTTAACCAAAATAACGCAATTTGGGCCGTTTCCGCCTGGGACAGACTGCAAAACCCTTCAGGAAAGGTCGTGACGTGATTTCAGCCGTATATTCCGGCGTTTCCGCTCTGATGCGCGGCAGCGAGCAAGTTTGCAACGCGACCGTCATCGTGTTCGGAAACGAGAAGGGCGGCACCGGTAAATCGACCACGGCGATGCATGTCATCGTTGGTCTTCTGCGCGAAGGTTATACCGTCGGCGCGATCGACCTCGACGCGCGACAAGGCACACTGACCGGGTATCTCGACAATCGGCGCAGTTATGCGGCGCAGCAAAAACTCCGTTTACCGCAACCCCTTTACAGCGCGATCGAGCGCAGCGGACAGCGCGATCTGGATGTCGCCGAGAAGGAAGAAAACGAAAACCTGTCCCACGCCATCGATGCCATGGCGAATTGCGACTATATCGTGTTGGACACCCCGGGCAGCGCCAACCATTTATCGCGCGAAGGCCATTCCCATGCCGATATCCTGATCACGCCGATCAATGACAGCTTCGTCGATTTGGACCTGCTCGGGCATATGGACCCCACCACCCATAAGATGGTGGAGCCGAGCCACTATTCCGCCATGGTCGAGGAACAAAAGCAGCGGCGCGTGCGGCGCGGCGGCGAACCAGCGGATTGGATTGTCATCCGGAACCGCCTCGCGCCGCTGACCTCGCGCAATAGCCGGAATATGGATGTGGCCCTGGCCGACCTCTCTCAGAATCTCGGGATTCGTCTGGTCCCCGGCATTAGCGAACGCGTCATCTTTCGCGAGCTCTTCCTGAAGGGTTTGACCTTGTTCGATCTTCGCGACGAGGGGATCGAGGCGCCGCTGACCATGTCGCACCTCGCGGCGCTGCAAGAGGTCCGCGACCTGCTGCGCGCGATCGGCGTCTGATCTCTCGCCGGCTTAAAAAAAACGGCGGCTCCGAAAAGCCGCCGTTTATGGATGCACTGTCTTTGTCTCTGGCGTTGTTTAGTCCTCGTTGTCCTCGGACGGAATTTTCTCGACGATGATCTCCACCACCGGGTTTCTCCAATCATAATCAATTGGATTGAGATCGCCGGCGCCGAGAAAACCGCTATGGACGTGGATGTACCCTTCGCCGCCATCGTTTATGGCAGGGTCGGGGGCACCGCCGTTCGTCGCGGGAATGTCGGCTGCATTCTCGCTGTTTGCCTCGCTGCCGGCATCGAAGGCGGCCGCGTAGAAGGTTGTCGAACCGGATGTCGGCAATCTCACGCCACGAATTGCGTAGAAGGCGTCATTGGTCGCCGCCAGCATTCCCACCACGGTGAGGAATTTTCCCTCGGAGGTGATTTGGATGCTGTTCGATTCCGACGGCAATGCAATACCGCCATGGACGCCCAGGACAACATCAGTGTCGGCGCTATCCGGTATCGAATCCTGAAGATCGAACGGAGCGCCGGTTTCAGCCATTACTGCCAGCGGGTGAGTCGCCGCGTCGCCGATCTCGAACAGCGAGTATCCCTTGTCATGGATAATCACCAGCCCGGGCGCCAGGGGCTGACCTTTGGTGGCGTTGGCGATGGTGATCTCGTAAGACGCCGCCTGCGCGCTTTGGCTCATGGCTACAGTGCTGCCGGCAATCAGGGCGCCCATGGCGAGCCCGGTCAGAAGTTTGTGTTTCATGTGATGTCCTTTGCTGGATTTGGTTCAACGTGCCGCGGGGCGCCTTAACCGGCGCCCGGTTTGACCGGTGGACTGTCACAGGAAGAAATCACAAAAGTGTCACGCCGCGCTCACAATGGGGAGACCGCGATCACCTGTCGTTGAAGGGAGTGCGCGCGATAGAACAGGAGGAACGCCGGAATTTTCAGGCCGCTTCGGTGTTTACGTGACGGCTGGTTTTCCCTGTTTAGCCCGCAGTTAACCATGGTTGGCTCATGTCACGGCGTGTTCTCATCATCGAAGACAATCGCGACATCGCCGAGATGGTGTCCCTTCATCTCGGTGATCTGGGTTGCATGGCGGATATATCCAGCGACGGCCGCGACGGTTTTGAGAAAGCCCGCACCGGGCGTTATGACCTTATTGTCTTGGATTTGATGCTTCCCGGGATGGATGGCATCGAGCTCTGCCGCAAGTTGCGCAGTCAAGCCACCTACACGCCGGTGCTTATGTTGACCGCCAAATCGTCCGAGCGCGACCGTGTTCTAGGCTTGGAAATCGGCGCCGACGATTATCTGGTGAAACCCTTCGCCATTCCCGAACTACTGGCCCGGGTCAAAGCGATCTTTCGCCGTGTCGATCAGCTTCGCCGCGCCGACGCCGACGGAGACATGATCTGCGCCGGCGAATTGACCATCGACCATCCCAAACGGCGGGTCGATATCGCCGGTCAGCCGGTCGATCTCACGTCCAAGGAATTCGATCTCCTGGTTCACTTCGCCCGCCATCAGGGTCAGGTCTATACCCGTGGCCAACTGCTCGATTCCGTGTGGGGAGACGGCCGCGAAAGCTACGAGCACACGGTCAACACCCATATCAACCGGCTCCGCTCGAAGATCGAACACGACCCCGGCACGCCACGCTATCTTTTGACCGTGTGGGGCGTCGGCTACAAATTCAACGACCAGTTGGAAGGCTAACCAAGTGCCGCGCACATTGTTCGGCAAACTGGTGGTGGTGTTGCTGGCGCTATTGTTGGCGACCAGCGTCTTCTATGTGGCACTGACCGTCACCGCCACCCGCCTCCATATTCAAGAAGTCACGCAAAACCTTCATCGCGATCTGGCGGCGGATCTGCTGAAGGACCGGCCGCTGATGACCGATGGTAAGGCCGACAGCGGCGCGCTGAAGAAGGTCTTCGAGATGCTCATGGTGGTCAATCCGTCGATTGAGCTCTATCTGATCGACCCGCAAGGCCAACTGCTTGCCTTCTCGGCCGCACCCGGCAAGGTAAAGCGTGAGAAAGTCTCGCTCGCGCCGATCCAGGCGTTCCTTACCGAGGGGCGCAAGCTGCCGATCCGCGGCGACGATCCGCGCGATCTGAACCAACGAAAGATTTTCTCGGTCGCGCCGGTCATGGAGGCCGGCCAGGTCAGCGGCTATCTCTATGTGGTTCTCGGCGGCGAGATTTACGATTCGATCAACCGGACGCTCGAAGCCAGCTGGATCACCCGCATCAGTGCCGGCCTGGCAATCGCCAGCCTGCTCCTGGTTACGGTGATCGGCATTCTGTCGATCAAATTATTGACCCGGCGCCTCAAGCGCCTGACCGGTCAGCTCGAGGCCTTCAAGCGTACCGACCCCGAGGGCGTCGACGGGACTGAGGGCGACGTCGGCGCTGGCGGTGGGCAAGCGCTGGACGAAATCGATGAACTCGCCCTCACCTTCGAGGCGATGTCCGCGCGCATCGATGACCAGATCGGCGAACTCGAGCGGTCGGACAGTATGCGGCGCGAGTTGATCACCAACATCTCTCACGATCTTCGCACGCCATTGGCCTCGCTTCAGGGCGCCATCGAGACCCTGCAGATCAAAGATCAGAGCCTCAGTGCCGCCGACAAGAACCGGTATTTGGAGCTGGCGCACAGCCACTGCCAACGTTTGGGCCGGCTGATTACCGATCTGTTCGACCTGGCGACCTTGGAAAGTCACGACCGCGAGTTGCACTTTGAGCCCTTCTCGTTGGCCGAGCTGGTGCAGGACGTGGCGCAGAAATTCCAACCCTTAGCCGCGCGAAACGGTCTGACCCTGAAACTCGACATTCGGTTGAACACTTCGTTGGTAAGCGCCGATATCGCACTGATCGAGCGGGTGCTGACGAATTTGGCGGACAACGCCATCAAATACACGCCGGCCGGTGGCACGGTGGAGATGGGCGTCGCGCGTGCCGATGAGCGTATCATCGCGTCGGTGGCCGATACCGGCCAAGGCATTCCAGCGCGTGAACTTTCCCGGGTGTTCGACCGGCCCTATCGGGTCGAGAAAAATCGCGGCGACGGCACCGAAGGCGCCGGGCTCGGCTTGGCGATAGCCCAGCGCATCCTGCGGCTCCATGGCGGCCATCTCGATGTCAAAAGCACCTTGGGCGCCGGCAGCGCCTTCAGCTTCGGCCTCGACGCAGTTTGATTTACCAAGGATAAACAACGGCAATTTGAAGCTTTTGTGACCTTTCATTAACAAAATTAGGACTGGATACAAATATAATAGTCCCGAATATATTTCGGCGATCGCGTATCGGAATAGTTGATTGTGAGCATCGGAAAAGTCACGGCGGAAAGTGCTCTTGAACCGACCGCGCCCGCCGGTTCGGCGCCATCAGCGCACCGCGCGCCGCTGCTGTTTGTGCTTGCCGTTTCGGCGCTCTTGTTCGGTTTTGTGTCTGGTCTGCGGTGGCCCAGCAATTGGGCGACGACCCACTATCTGTTCGATTACAGCAACGGTTTCATCAAACGGGGATTCACGGGCGAGGTCCTGTCCTACGTTGCCGGCGACAGCCTGTCCTATGGCGCCATCGCAGCACTGAGTTTCGCGATCTTCGCCATTTGGCTGTCGATGCTGTTTTTACGATTACGGGGTTTGGCGAAAATCGACAATCGGATTTGGATCATTACCGCTGTCGTTTTGATTTCACCCGGTTTCGTGTTCCAGGTCCGCAATATCGGTTACCTCGACCATATTGGGCTGATCATTGTCTTTCTGTGTTTCTTCCTGCCAGCAAATCTCAGTGGATTGGTCGCCCGAACCGGGCTGTGCGGTCTCATGATCATCATCCACGAAGCGTTCTTCTTGATGTTTTTCCCCCTTGTGATTTTAGAGTTCACTATACGGGCAATGCTAACCGGCGGCCGCGGCCGAATTGCCGCGACTTGGATTGCGGTCGCAGTTCTAGCTGCACTTACCTTTGTCGTCGCACAAACCACCCTGCCC